>JAFYMH010000109.1 GCA_017556685.1 Clostridia bacterium
AGTCAGCGTGGCCGGGGCAGTCAACGTGAGCGTAGTGACGAGCAGCGGTCTCGTACTCAACGTGACGGGTGTTGATTGTGATACCTCTTGCTCTCTCCTCGGGAGCGTTGTCGATCTGGTCGTATGCCAATGCAGCATTCTTACCGTCAGCGAGCGAGAGGAACTTGGTGATCGCAGCCGTCAGAGTGGTCTTACCGTGGTCAACGTGACCGATGGTACCGATATTGACATGGGGTTTGGTTCTTTCGAATTTAGCCTTTGCCATTTGAAAAATCCTCCGTTAAAAATTTTTTTTGTTATTTGACACACGGCACGCCGTGTGACGAAACCATGTGGGATCAGTTGTTCTTTGCGCGGAGCTTGACGATCTCCTCCTGGAGCGACTTCGGCACCTCAGCGAAGTGACCGGGCTCCATCGAGTAGACGCCGCGACCCTGCGTTCTCGAACGAAGAGCAGTTGCATAGCCGAACATCTCGGAAAGCGGAACGCTCGACTTGATCTGCTGACCGCCTGCGACCGGGTCCATCGACTCGATCTGTCCGCGGCGGGAGTTGAGGTCGCCGATAACGTCGCCCATATAATCGTCGGGAGTCGTTACGCTGACCTTCATGATCGGCTCGGTGAGCACGGGATCTGCCTTGCGCATTGCCTCCTTGAAGGCCATGGAGCCGGCGATCTTAAACGCCATCTCGGACGAGTCGACCTCGTGGTAGGATCCGTCGTAGAGAGTAACCTTGACGTCAACGACGTTGTAGCCTGCGAGAACGCCGGCCTGCATTGCGCCCTGGATACCCGAATCAACGGCGGGGATATACTCCTTCGGAATGACACCGCCCGTGATACCGTTGATGAACTCGTAGCCCTTACCCGGCTCGTTCGGCTCGATACGGATCTTGACGTGACCGTACTGACCCTTACCACCCGACTGACGGGCGTACTTGGTATCCTGCTCGACCGACTTGCGGATCGTCTCCTTGTAGGCAACCTGCGGGTTACCGACGTTGGCCTCGACCTTGAACTCGCGGAGCAGACGGTCAACGATGATCTCGAGGTGAAGCTCACCCATTCCGGCGATGATGGTCTGTCCCGTCTCCTCGTCGGTGTAGGTGCGGAAGGTAGGATCCTCCTCAGCCAGCTTCGAGAGCGCGATACCCATCTTCTCCTGACCTGCCTTGGTCTTAGGCTCGATAGCAACGCGGATAACGGGATCCGGGAATACCATCGACTCAAGGATGATCGGGTGCTTCTCATCGCAAAGGGTATCACCGGTGGTGGTGTTCTTCACACCGACGGCAGCGGCGATATCACCGGTATAAACGACGTCGAGGTCGCTTCTGTCGTTCGCGTGCATCATGAGGATACGGCCAATGCGCTCCTCCTTATCCTTGGTCGAGTTGTAAACTGCGCTTCCCTTTGCGAGCGAACCGGAGTACACGCGGAAGAAGCAGAGCTTACCGACGTAGGGATCGGTCATGATCTTGAACGCGAGTGCCGAGAAGGGCTCGTCATCGCTTGCCTTTCTCTCATCCTCCTCCTCGGTCTTGGGGATCACACCCTTGATCGCGGGGATGTCGAGCGGCGAGGGCATGAAGTCGATGACAGCGTCAAGGAGCTTCTGAACGCCCTTATTCTTGTAGGACGTACCGCAGCAGACCGGAACGATCAGGTTGGCGATGGTGGCGGCACGAAGTGCGACCTTGAGCTCGTCGACCGAGATCTCG
>JAFYMH010000110.1 GCA_017556685.1 Clostridia bacterium
GGATCTCGCTGCTCTCGTATCATACCCGTGCGGATGCCGCCGATGGCGGCGTTGCCGATCTTTTGGCGCGCCTCGTCGGGCTTTCGGAGGTCGTCCCCTTTGCCGACGGCATCCCGAGGATCGGAAAGCTTCGCTCCCCCATCTCGAGCCGCGAGCTTGCCGAGCGCATCAAGCACGCAACCGGCGCTCCCTTCGTGCGTCTTGGCGGGGCTGATCGGACCGTTTCGACTATTGCCCTCTGTCCCGGCTCGGGTGACGATTATATCGCTGCTGCCGCTCAGGCAGGCGCTGAGCTCTATCTTTCGGGTGAGCTTGGCTACCACGCGTTGCTTGATGCCGATCATGCGGGGCTTTCGCTCGTTGAGATCGGGCATGACTACAGCGAAATGCAGATCGTGGGTGCGTTTGCCGCCGCAGCCAGACGCTTTTGCCCCGGTGCGAAGGTGACTGAGCTTGTCGATTTCGGTATTCGGACTCTGTAAGAGCCGAAAGCTTCGAAAAGCATCAAAGAATCGTTGACAATAAGCTTAAACTCTGTTATACTACTAAAGAACTTTATTCTTTACGCGAGGAAATGAAAATGACGGTTTACCAGGAGCTGGTGGCGCGCGGTCTGATCGCGCAGGTCACCGATGAAAACGAGATCAAGGAAATGATCAACCGCGGCGAGGCGGTCTTCTATATCGGCTTTGACCCGACGGCGGATAGCCTTCACGTCGGGCATTTCATGGCGCTGTGCCTCATGCGCCGTCTTCAGATGGCGGGCAACCGTCCGATCGTTCTGATCGGCGGCGGAACCGCGATGATCGGCGACCCCTCGGGGCGAACCGATATGCGCCAGATGATGACCAAGGAGACCATCGCGCACAACGTTGAGTGCTTTAAGCGTCAGATGAGCCGCTTCATCGACTTCGGAGAGGGAAAGGCGATCCTTGTCAACAACGCCGATTGGCTCCTTGACCTAAATTATGTCGAGCTTCTGCGCGACGTCGGCGCCTGCTTCTCGGTCAACCGTATGCTGACCGCCGAGTGCTACAAGCAGCGCCTTGAGAGAGGGCTCTCCTTCCTTGAGTTCAACTATATGATCATGCAGAGCTACGACTTCCTCGAGCTCTACAAGAGATACGGCTGTAATATGCAGTTCGGCGGCGACGATCAGTGGTCGAATATGCTCTACGGAACCGAGCTCATCCGCCGCAAGCTCGGCAAGGATGCCTACGCGATGACCATCACGCTGCTCCTCAACTCCGAGGGCAAGAAGATGGGCAAGACCCAGTCGGGTGCCGTTTGGCTCGATCCCGAAAAAACCTCGCCCTTTGATTTCTATCAGTACTGGAGAAACGTTGGCGACGATGACGTCATGAAGTGCATCCGTATGCTGACCTTCCTTCCGATCGAGGAGATCGAGGCGATGTCCTCCTGGCAGGGCGCACAGCTCAACGAGGCGAAGGATATCCTCGCGTACGAGCTGACCAAGCTCGTGCACGGTGAAGAGGAGGCAGAGCGCGCACGCGCGGCAAGCCGAGCCCTCTTTGCGGGCGGTGCGGGCGCAGACGTTCCGACCGTAACCCTCGCGGACTCTGATTTCGCAGACGGCAGGGTCGATATTCTGACCATGCTCGTCGCATCGGGTCTGACCCCCTCGCGCTCCGAGGCGCGCCGCGCCGTTCAGCAGGGCGGTGTCACGCTCGACGGAGAGAAGATCGACGATATCGCGGCATCCTTTTCTAAAGAGGAGCTTGCCGAGGGACGGCTTCTCCGTCGCGGCAAGAAGAGCTACAAAAAGATTTTGGCATAAAGCAAAAGAAAATGAGGCTCCCATGCGAAACGCATGGGAGCCTCGGTTTTTTGAGCAAAGCTCTTTACTCCCCGTTCTTTGCGCTGAGCCTTGCGCTCAGCTTTCCGATCGCGTAGGTCGCGCCAACGATGATGCCGATGATTAGAAACACACCAACCATTCCGATGCCCATATATTTGAGCGAGTGTACAAAATTGATAGGGTTGAATTCCATGATATGATCCCTCCTTACAGCAACAGCATGGGTTCGAAGATGCCGAGAATGATAGCGCCGGCAATGACCGATGCGATCTGTCCCGAAACGTTAACGCCGATCGAATGCATCAGAAGGAAGTTCTGGTTGTCCTCCTTGAGTGCCATTTTGTGCACGATTCTGCCTGACATCGGGAATGCCGAGATGCCTGCGGCACCGATCATTGGATTGATCAGCTCTTTGCCAAGCATTCTTGCAAATACGTTGTAAAGCTTTGCAAAGAGAACGCCGCCTGCCGTGTCAAAGATGAATGCGATGAGTCCGAGACCCATGATGAGAAGGGTCTGGAGGTTGAGAAACTGTGCCGACGTCATATTGAAGGCGATGGTAATGCCAAGGAAAAGCGTTACGAGATTGGCAAGAACCTTCTGCGCGGTCTCCGAGAGCGAATCAAGAACGCCGCACTCACGAATGAGATTTCCGAACATGAGGAAGCCGATCAGCGATCCTGCACCGGGTGCAAAGATGCAGGCAACGATCGAGATGATAATCGGGAAGAGAATTTTGGTTGTTTTGGAGACTTGTCTCTGCGTGTAGGTCATGCGGATCTTGCGCTCCTCCTTGGTGGTGAGAAGCTTGATGACCGGCGGCTGAATGATCGGAACGAGAGCCATGTAGGAATAAGCCGCGACTGTGATCGCACCAACGTAGGATGAGCCGAGCTTGTTTGCAACGACGATCGAGGTAGGACCGTCTGCCGCACCGATGATGGCGATCGATGCGTAGTCGCGGAAATCAGGGAAGAACATCGATGCCATTGCAAGGGTGAAGAAAATACCGAACTGCGCCGCCGCGCCGAAGATCATCAGCTTCGGATTGTTCAGCAGCGGACCGAAGTCGATCATCGCGCCGATGCCGATAAAGAGGATCAGAGGGAACAGCTCGCTTGCGATGCCTGCGTGATAGAGCGTCTCAAGCGGCTCGGCAATCCCCTTGAGCTGCGTGACGATAGAGCCTCCACAGCTTGCGCATTCCTTTAATCCGTAGCCTGCCGCCTTTTCGCAAAGCGCACAGGTATAGGTGACAACGTCGGGGAAGTTCATCAGGATCGCGCCGAAGCCGATCGGCAGAAGCAACGTCGGCTCCATGCCCTTTTTGATGGCGAGATAGATCAGAATGCCGCCGATCAGCCACATAACGATCATTTTCCAGTTTCCGTCCTTGCCGAACTCCAGAATCGGCTCAAACAACGCAAGTAGCTCTTTCATTTCCTTTACCTTCTTTATAATAGAGTCACTGGTTTTGATACGGCATAAAAACCGCAATCGAAAAAATTATAGCATAATTTTGTTCATAAATCAATATTTGGAACGGATTTTTTGACGAAGTTTTTGACGAGGTTTGTACCTTGTTTTTGTTTTTTGACGACACTTTTGACGACACTTTTGACGACAGTTTGGGGATCCCAAAGCGATTTTGAACAATACTCCCACCCAGCTTGGCGAGAGAGTTCAAATCTCTCCTTCTCCGCCCTTGAGTGGAACTATACTCCCCTGAGCCTCGCCGCTGTCGCGGCGGCGCTGCGCGCTATGCTGCGGCACAGCCGCAGCGCTCGGGGAGCAACCGTCGCTTTCGCCCTTGCAAGCAAGCTTGCAGATGCGCTTCGCTCGGTTATCTGCGCCGACCACTCGCGGTCAGCGCAGGCGAAAAATCTCTCCTTCTCCGCCGAAAAAAGCAAAGAGGATACCCGCATGGGTATCCTCTTTGCTTGGCGGAGAAGGAGAGATTTGAACTCTCGCGCCGTTTATCACGACCTACGCCCTTAGCAGGGGCGCCTCTTCGGCCTCTTGAGTACTTCTCCGTATCGGCAGATCGCCGTTTCTTAATCTGCCTATGTATTATACTAAAACGAGCGCGGTTTGTCAAGCCCTTTTTCGGATTTTTCGGCGCTTTGAAAACAAAATCGCATTTTCCGGAAAAAATAGCGCGTAAGCGATTGACAAGCATGGGGCTCTCTGCTATCATCAAGTTAAGCTCGGCGCACGAGCGGCGCCGTATTTCTCATGGGGAGGGGATCGTTATGACGATTCGGTATGCAAATGGTGCCGACCTTAAAGGGGTACAAAAATTGCTTTCTCAGGTTGCCGAGATCCATCATCGGGGGCGACCCGATATTTTTCGGGCAGGTACCCGAAAATATACCGAGGATGAGCTTTCGGTGATCTTTGAGAATCCCGAAACGCCGGTATACCTTGCCGTGGACAGAGAGAATACCGTCCTTGGCTACGCCTTTTGTATTCTGCGCGAGACGAAGGGAAGTACGCTTCTTTGCGACCGAAAGGAGCTTTATATTGACGATCTTTGCGTCGACGAGGCATGCCGCGGCAGGCATATCGGAA
>JAFYMH010000111.1 GCA_017556685.1 Clostridia bacterium
GATCGCGCGCTTTGCGCTCTCGGGAGCCATGTAACGTGCGTCTGCGCCGAGGAAGAGAAGAAGATCGGTCTTCTCGGCATGCTTTGCGATCGACTCGGTAAGGCACTCGCAAAGGGCGGTCTTGCCGTAGGCGTTGCCGGTGTTCAGGCAACCCTCAACGAGGGTGTTGATGTATGCGGGGAGAACGCCCTCGAGCGCCGCCTCAAGACGGACCTCGCCCGTGAACATTACGGGATCCCAGCCGGTAACGCAATCGTGCACGCAGCCTCCGCAGGCGGCGCACTCGTAAATGTTATCCATGATCTCGCTAAGCTCGATGGCTCCGCGGTTGACAAGCGAAATGCCGAGCGCTCTTGCGCGGGGCGTGCTTCTCTCGTGTCCCGTTGCGTTGCCGATCGGGCAGATGTGATGGCACATCCAGCAGAAACGGCAGGAGTCAACGTGCTGCTTGCTCTTTTCAGACATCATCATAATCTTTCACCTCACTCAAAGACCCAGCTTAAAGGGGTTCATAATTCCGTTCGGGTCAAGCTGCTTCTTCAGACCCTCGAACACCTGCATAGCAGGACCGTACTGCTCCTTCATCAGGCGGCCAAGCTTGATGCCGACGCCGTGATGGTCGTTGACGACGCCGCCGTGCGCCAGAGCCGCACGAACGCCGCAGGTCCAAACTGCCTGGTGCAGACGCAGAGCCTCGACGGGATCCTTCGGAACGTCCTTGCCGTCGATGATGAAGCGGTCGTACACCATTGCGCCCCACTCGTACCAGTGCGAGAAGTGCGCGATGAACTTCGCCTGCGGGAAGTTCGACTCGACCGCCTTCTTCATTGCCCAGTAGATCTCCTCGATCTTGCCGTAGGGAGCGATGGTATCCATCGTTCCGAACATCTGGGGGATATCCAGCATGTGGCCGGGATAGAAGAAGGTGATCTTCTCCTTCCACCACTTCTCACCGTACTCGCTTCCAAGGTCCTCTGCTCCGTACTTGGCAAAGGTCTCAAGCAGGATCTTCTCCTCGACGGCAACGAGATCGCGGCAGCCCTCGATGGCAACGTTCATGAAGGCGCCCTTTCTCTCGACGCCGACGATCTTCTTGATGAGCGAGCTGGTCTCAGCCTCGTCGTACAGACGCATGACCGAGGGCTTGAACTTCTGAAGAAGGTCGCGAGCCGCCTTGAAGGCACCGCTCATATCAGCGAACAGGAAGCCGCGGAAGCGTCTTTCCTCAGGCTGATCGTAAATACGCATCTGCGCCTTGGTGATAACGCCGAGCGTTCCCTCGGAGCCGATGAAGATCTGGTTCAGGTCGGGACCTGCCGCGTGCTTGGGAGCAGGGCTGGTGTTGATGATATCGCCGTTCGGGAGAACGACCTCCATACCGAGCACCATATCGTCGATCTTACCGTACTTGGTCGAGCAAACGCCGATGCCGCGATGGGCAAGGAAGCCGCCGACGGTCGAGCAGGTGAGCGAGGAGGGATAGTGCATGGTTGCCTTACCGACCTCGTTTGCAGCCCACTCAACGTGCTTGTAGATCGAGCCGGTTCCGCACTCGATATACATACCGTTGGTGTTGACCTCGTAGATCTGGTTCATGCGCTTGGTGTCAAGCAGGATACCGCCGCAGACCGGAATCGCACCGCCCTGCGTTCCGCCGCCTGCACCCCAGGTCGTTACGGGGAGCTTATAGTAGTTGGCGATCTTCAGAACCTTGGAGACCTCGCTTGCATCCTTGGGGCAAACGACGAAGTCCGCCTCGGGCATGCGGCAGCCTCTGTCTGCCCACATACGGGAGAGCCAATAGTAGTCGACGCTGTGCGTCACCTTGTCGATCGGGCGAACCGAGCAGTTCTCCTTACCGACCGCATCCTCCAGCTCTGTGAGGATCATGGCAAACAAAAAATCGTTCATCTGGTAGTTCACGTAATTTCTCCTTTCGATTACCAAAATTTTACTTTGAACTTCCTTATTTATGATACAGCTCCATTTTATCACACCGAAGCGCCCTTGAAAATGGAAAAAAGATTATTTTTTTGTAAAAAACGATACAATTTTTCAATTTTTGTGGTATAATGGACCAAACGAACGATAAAAATAAGGAGTCTAGCATGAAGCATCTCTCCTTCGAGCAGCTCTACCGCACCGATTTTCAGATCAGCGAGCCGCTTGCCAAGCAGCAGTCCTGGGCAACGCGCGGAAACCTCTATAGCGCCTTCGGAAAGCCGAAGATCTCGCATACCCTGCTCTGGTTCAAGAGCTGTGAGGCGTCGATCTCGCTCGGAAGCGGCGAGCAGATCCCCTGCAAGCGGAACTCTCTCGTCTATATGGCGAAGGGAAGCGAGTACGCCGTGCATTTTTCAAGCACGGGGGTGGGTGTTGAGGATACTGTCGTCGTGCATTTTCAGATGACCGACCGGAGTGGAGAGGACATCTCGCCGTCGGAAAAACCGATCGTGTGTTTCAGTAGCGTTGACTCGGCAACCGCGATGCTTCTCGACGCGATGGTTGAGGAATGCAAGAAGAACGTCGTCTGCATCCCCGAGGTCTCGTCGGGGGTCTACAAGCTCCTTGCCCTCGTCTGCCAAAAGCAGAAATCCCGCACCACCAAGCACAAGTTCGCGCGCATCCGTCTCGGCATCGAGCTGCTCGAGGGGGAGAACGATCTCAGCGTTTCGGAGATCGCCGAGCGCTGCGGCGTCAGCGAATGCTATTTCAGACGGCTTTTCCAGGCGTATAGCGGCGAGAGCCCGATGCGCTTCCGTCAGAGAGTGCGCATCGAGCGTGCAAAGCAGCTCCTGCTCTCGGACGAGCATTACTCGATCGGAGAGATCGCCTCTGAGCTTCACTTCCTTGACGTCTACCATTTCAGTAAGACCTTCAAGAAATTCTGCGGCGTTTCTCCGAACAAGTTCCAACGATCCTCCGAATAAAAGAGAGGATGTTTCGGTCTCGCCAAAGATGCAAGCCCGGGGCGCATCAGATTTAGGCGAGAAGCGCCGTTTGCGACCCGAAGGTGTATACACATACTCCGAGAGGGAGCAAACGGCACTAGAAAAAATCCGAAATAAAATGAAGAAATCCGAAGGATTTCAACCTTAAAGGCTTCACAAAGCAAATTCTCTCGCTATGTGAAATTCCTTTTTGGGTATGAATTCCTTCGGATTTTTTCGGTCTCGTCAAATATGAAAGCCCGGTTTTTAAACGGTTTCGACCTTGATCACATTCGTATTTCCGGAGCCGCCGTTGATCATCCCGCCCGTGATCACGATGCGGTCGCCCGAGGCGAGCGAAAGCTGCTTTTTGGCAAGCTTCTGCGCCGCGTAAAAGACGACGTCAAGCGAGCTGACGAGCTCGCTCATCACCGGGGTAACGCCCCAGGAGAGCGCAAGCTTACGCCAGGTCTTTTCCTCGGTCGTCACGCCGAGGATATCAACCGGACAGCGGAAGCGCGACACCATGCGCGCCGTCATGCCCGAGATCGAGCAGACCGCGATCGCCTTTGCGCCGATGTCGACCGCCATGCCGCAGGTCGCGTGGGAGATGGCGTCAACGGTATTTTTCATCAGGAAATCGGACTTTCGGAACATGCTCGCGTAATCGATCGAGCGCTCGGTCTGCAAAGCGATCCTTGCCATGGTCGCAACCGTTTGCACGGGGTACTTCCCCGCCGCCGTCTCGCCCGAGAGCATGATGGCGCTCGTTCCGTCGTAGACGGCGTTGGCAACGTCCGAGATCTCGGCACGGGTGGGACGGGGCTTGTGGATCATCGACTCGAGCATCTCGGTCGCGGTGATCACGCGCTTTCCGAGCAGACGGCAGGTGGTGATCAGATGCTTCTGAATGCCGGGCAGCTCCTCAAAGGGGACCTCGACGCCCATATCGCCGCGCGCGACCATGATGCCGTCGCATTCCTCGCAGATCTCGCGGATATTGTCAACCCCCGAGCGGTTCTCGATCTTGGCGATGATGTCAAGATCCTCTCCGCCGTTTGCGCGAAGAAACTCCTTGACGTCAAGCAGATCCTGCTTTCTTGAAACGAACGAGCAGGCAACGAAATCGACCCCCTCACGGATGCCGAAAAGCAGGTCGCGCCGGTCATCCTCGCTGAGGTAGGGCTTGGAGAGCACCTTCCCCGGGAAGCTCATGCTCTTGCGGTTGGTCAGCTCCCCGCCGACCAGAACGCGGCAGACGATCTCGCACCCACGGATCTCCTCGACCTCAAAAACCAAAAGCCCGTCGCTGAGCAGGATCCTGTCGCCCGGCTCCATCTCGGAGGGAAGCGCCGCGTAGTTGACCGAAACGCGCCCCTCGTCCCCGACCACGTCCTCGGAGGTGAAGACGAAGCGCTCGCCGTCCCTGAGCATGACCTTCCCGTCACGAAAGGTCTTGATGCGGTACTCAGGCCCCTTGGTGTCCAGCATGATCGCGATCGGAAGCCCAAGCCTCTCGCGTACCCGCTTGATACGGTCGATACATTCCTTGTGCTCCTCGTGCGTGCCGTGCGAGAAGTTCAGTCTCGCAACGTTCATGCCCGCCTTACACATCTCACTTAAAATTTCCTCGGTGGCACACGCCGGCCCGATCGTGCAAACGATCTTAGTTTTGCGCATTTTTCTATCTCCTACTTGGTTTGCAAACGCATTTTTCCTCATGATAAGTATACCACAAAATATACGTAAAGTCAATCTTGGGGGCGCAATTTTCACGTCTCCCATTCCCCCGCGCCTTTCCTTCGTTTCGTTTAGATCCTATGCCGTTTATTTGCCTCCACCCCCGCTTTTTCCTCTCGTTTATCCGGGGAGAGAAAGTCAAGCGGGGTCGGCGCCGAGCATCACCGCGGTTTATGCCACCCTACCCTACTATACGGCTATCTTATATCTGCATTATGAAATCGTATAGCCTGATTTGTCGAAAACGCTTGACGGAATCTCACTTTATCTGTTATAATAACAGATGTAGAAATCTGTCTGCAGAGGCATAGATATGCCTTGTGCGGTCAAAAACGTTGAAAGGACGGAAAAAACGGATGAAAAAGGTCGGGATTCTGATGGGAAGCGACAGCGATCTTCCCGTCGTTGAGAAGGCGATCGAGCAGCTCAAGGCGCTCGGGATCCCCTTCGAGGTGCACGTCTGGAGCGCGCATCGCACGCCCCTTGAGGTCAGGGAGTTTACCGAGAAGGCAAGAGAGAGAGGCTTTGGCGTTCTGATCTGTGCCGCAGGAAAGGCGGCGCATCTCGCAGGCGCGGTTGCCGCATCGACCACTCTGCCCGTCATCGGCATTCCGGTCAAGAGCTCGACCCTTGACGGTCTTGACGCTCTGCTCTCGACCGTTCAGATGCCGGGAGGCATTCCGGTTGCAACGGTTGCCATCGACGGCGCGCAGAACGCCGCGCTTCTTGCCGCCGAGATGCTTGCCATCGGGGACGAGGTTCTTTCTGCCAAGCTCGGAGAGGCGCGTCTTGCGGGAGCCGAGAAGGTCCGCCGCGCAAACGCCGAGATCGAGGCAAAATACAACGCCTAAAATGATTTTGAGAATATACGAGGAGAAAGGAAAGCATTATGAACAATTCCTACAGTGAAAGCTACAAGGCGGCGGGCGTTGACATCACCGCCGGCTACCGCGCCGTTGAGCTGATGAAAAAGCACATCGCCAGAACCGAGAACGAGGGCTGCGTTTCCGACATCGGCGGCTTCGGAGGACTCTTCGTTCCCTCGCTTGCAGGCATGCGCGAGCCGGTTCTCGTTTCCGGAACCGACGGCGTCGGCACTAAGCTGAAGATCGCCTTCCTGCTCGACCGTCACGATACGGTCGGTATCGACTGCGTTGCCATGTGTGTCAACGACGTCATCTGCTGCGGTGCAAAGCCGCTCTTCTTCCTTGACTATATCGCCTGCGGAAAGAATATTCCCGAGAAGATCGCCGCGATCGTTTCGGGCGTTGCCGAGGGCTGCGTGCAGTCGGGTGCCGCTCTGATCGGCGGTGAGACCGCCGAGATGCCCGGCTTCTATCCGATCGACGAGTACGATCTTGCCGGCTTTGCCGTCGGTATCGTCGATAAGAGCCGCGTGCTCGACAAGACGAAGACCGCCGTTGGCGACGTCGTGATCGCTCTCCCCTCCTCGGGCGTACATTCCAACGGCTTCTCGCTCGTTCGCCGCGTCTTTGACGTCGAGAAGAGCGACATCAAGTCCCCCGTTGCCGAGCTTGGCGGCAAGTCGGTCGGCGAGACCCTTCTCACCCCGACGAAGATCTACGTCAAGCCCATGCTCTCGCTCTTTGACGCCGTTACGGTCAAGGGCGTTTCGCACATCACGGGCGGCGGCTTTTACGAGAACGTTCCGCGCGCGATCCCGAAGGGCCTCGGCGCCAAGATCGAAAAGAGCGCGATCCGCGTGCTTCCGATCTTCGAGCTTCTCGAGAAGACCGGCGGCATCGACAGCCGCGATATGTTCAACACCTTCAATATGGGTGTCGGCATGAGCGTAACGGTTGCAAAGGAGGATGCAGACCGCGCACTCGAGGTGCTTCGCGCCGCAGGCGAGGATCCCTATATCATCGGTGAGATCATCGCAAGCGACGAGGGGTGCGTGCTATGCTAAAGCGCATCCGGACCGCCGTTCTGGTTTCAGGGGGCGGAACCAATCTTCAGGCGATCATCGACGCGGCGGCAGACGGCAGGATCCGTCACGCAGAGCTTGCTCTGGTTGCCGCGTCGAACCCCGACGCCTATGCACTCGTGCGCGCCGAGCGCGCGGGGATCCCGACGGCGGTCGTTTCGCGCAAGGCCTACTTGGATGCCGCCGCCTTTGAAAACGCGCTTCTTTCGGTTCTTCGGGAAAAGGGCATTGAGCTCATCGTTCTGGCGGGCTTTATGACGATCCTCAGCGCCGACTTTATCCGTCGCTACGAGAACCGCATCATCAACGTACATCCCTCGCTCATTCCGTCCTTTTGCGGAAAGGGCTACTACGGTCTTCGCGTGCACGAGGCAGCCCTTGCCTATGGGGTGAAGGTGACCGGTGCAACGGTGCATTTCGTCAACGAGATCCCCGACGGCGGCGCGATCATCGCGCAAAAGCCGGTCATGATCCGCAAAAACGATACGCCCGAGACCCTGCAGCGCCGCGTGATGGAGAGGGCGGAATGGAAGCTTCTCCCCCGCGCGCTTGAGCTCGTTTCGATCGAGCTTGCAAAATCAAAGCAGAAATAAAGGAGTCAACCCGATGAAAATCATGGTCATCGGCGGCGGCGGTCGCGAGCACGCGATCATCCGCAAGCTGAAGGAAAGCCCCCTTGCCGGGGAAATCTACGCGCTTCCCGGAAACGGCGGTATCGCCTCTGACGCGGTCTGTGTCCCGATCGGTGCGAAGGAGATCGACAAGATCGTTGCCTTTGCAAAAGAAAAGGCGATCGAGTACGCCGTCGTCGCTCCCGACGATCCGCTGGTGCTCGGCGCGGTCGATGCGCTCGAGGCGGCAGGAATTCCCTGCTTTGGCCCGAACGCCGCCGCGGCACAGATCGAGGGAAGCAAGGTCTTCTCAAAGAATCTTATGAAGAAATACGGCATTCCGACCGCGGCGTTCGAGGTCTTTACCGAGCTTGACGCGGCGCTTGCCTATCTTAAGACGGCTCCGCTTCCCACCGTTATCAAGGCGGACGGCCTTGCGCTTGGCAAGGGCGTTGTGATCGCCGAGACGAGGGAGGAGGCAGAGGCTGCCGTTATCGGCATGATGCGCGACGGAATGTTCGGCAAAAGCGGAAGCCGCGTCGTCATTGAGGAGTATCTGACGGGACCCGAGGTCTCGGTCCTCTCCTTTACCGACGGCAAGACGGTCGTTCCGATGGTCTCCTCAATGGACCACAAAAGAGCCCTTGACGGCGACAAGGGGCTGAACACCGGAGGAATGGGAACGGTCGCACCGAATCCCTATTACACGGGGGAGATCGCCGAGCGCTGTATGCGCGAGATCTTCCTTCCGACGGTCGCCGCCATGCAGGCGGAGGGCGCGCCCTTCAAGGGCTGTCTCTATTTCGGACTGATGCTCACGCCAAGCGGCCCGAAGGTCATTGAGTACAACTGCCGCTTCGGCGATCCCGAAACCCAGGTCGTCCTTCCGCTTCTCGAGTCGGATCTTCTTACGATCATGCGCGCCACCACCGACGGCACCCTTACCCCCGAGATGGTGAGATTCTCGGACGGCGCCGCCTGCTGTGTCGTTATGGCATCAAACGGATACCCCGCCGCCTACGAGAGCGGCTATCCGATCACCGTCGATGCCGATGCCAAGGGAACCGTCTATTATGCGGGTGCAAGGCTTGACGAAAACGGCACGCTCCTATCGGCCGGCGGCCGCGTGCTCGGCGCCGTTGCCACCGCACCGACCCTCTCTGATGCGGTCAAGGATGCTTATGCCCTCTCGGACAAGATCCATTTTGCAAACGCCTACCGCAGAAGCGACATCGGTGCGCGCGCCCTTGCCGCAAAGAGCGAGGTCTACCGCATCTTCGTCGAGAAAAAGCCCGAGCTTGCAAACGAGGCAAACGCCCTTTGCTCCGATATCGTTTCCCTGCTCGGCATCAAGGGGCTGACGGGGCTTCGCATCCTCAACCGCTACGACGTAGAGGACATCTCGCGCGAGCTGTTTTTGCGCTCGGTCGATACCGTCTTCTCCGAGCCCCAGCTCGACCTCGTTTCAGATGCGGTCGACACCGAGGGGTATACCGCATTCGCGGTCGAGTACCTGCCCGGTCAGTTCGATCAGCGAGCAGACTCCGCCGCACAGTGCATTCAGATCCTCTCCTGCGGCAACCGTCCTCTGGTCCGCGGTGCCAAGGTCTATCTCCTTAAGGGAGAGCTCTCCGAGAGCGAGATCAACCAGATCAAGAAGTACGTCATCAACCCCGTCGAGAGCCGCGAGGCGTCGATGGAAAAGCCCGAGACCCTGGTCATGGACTACGCCGTCCCCGAGGACGTTGCCGTGCTTTCGGGCTTTTGCGAGATGAAGGACTCCGAGCTATCTCACGAGATCGCGCGCTACGGGCTTGCGATGGACGAGGACGATCTCGCCTTCTGCCGCGATTATTTCCGCTCGGAAAAGCGCGACCCCACCATCACCGAGCTTCGCATGATCGACACCTACTGGTCGGATCATTGCCGTCATACCACCTTCCTGACCACCATCGACTCGGTCCGCTTTGACGATCCGCTCGCCGAGCGTGCTTACGAGTCCTATCTTGAGAGCCGCCGCGCTCTCGGCCGCACCAAGCCCATCAACCTCATGGACGTGGCAACGATGGCGGTGCGTTACCTGAAGGCGACCGGCAAGCTTCCGCGCCTTGACGAGTCGGAGGAGATCAACGCCTGCACCGTCAAGATCACCGTGACGGTGGATAAAGAGGAGCAGGAGTGGCTGCTTCTCTTCAAGAACGAAACGCATAACCACCCGACCGAGATCGAGCCGTTCGGCGGTGCCGCAACCTGTATCGGCGGCGCGATCCGCGACCCGCTTTCGGGACGCTCCTACGTTTACGCCGCCATGCGCGTGACCGGCGCGGCAGATCCGCTTCGCCCGGTTTCCGAGACCCTTGCGGGTAAGCTTCCTCAGAGAAAGATCGTTACCACCGCCGCCGCAGGCTACTCGTCCTACGGCAACCAGATCGGTCTTGCAACCGGACTCGTTGACGAGATCTATCACGAGGGCTATGCCGCTAAGCGCCTTGAGATCGGCGCCGTGGTTGCCGCCGCTCCTGCCGAGAACGTTCGGCGCGAGCGCCCCGATCCCGACGACGTCGTGATCCTGCTCGGCGGACGCACAGGCCGCGACGGCTGCGGCGGCGCGACCGGCTCCTCGAAGTCGCACACCGAGGGCTCGCTCTCGTCCTGCGGCGCAGAGGTGCAGAAGGGTAACGCCCCCGAGGAGCGCAAGCTCCAGCGCCTGTTCCGCTCCCCTGAGGCATCGCGCCTGATCAAGCGCTGCAACGACTTCGGCGCAGGCGGCGTTTCGGTCGCAGTCGGCGAGCTTGCCGACGGGCTTTACATCAATCTTGACAAGGTCCCGAAGAAGTACGAGGGTCTTGACGGCACCGAGCTTGCCATCAGCGAGTCCCAGGAGCGTATGGCGGTCGTCGTCGCGCCCGAGGACGTCGCTCGCGTCACCGAGCTTGCAGACGCCGAGAACCTTGAGGCAACCGTCATCGCCACCGTCACCGCCGCACCGCGACTTGTGATGCAGTGGCGCGGACGCACCATCGTCGATCTCTCGCGCGAGTTCCTGAACTCGAACGGCGCCGAAAAGCACGTCTCGGCCGAGGTTGCAAGCCCCCGTCCCATCGCAAAGGAGATCCCCCAAAGCTTCGCTCTCGGCATGAAGGAGCTTGCCTCGGACCTCAACGTCTGCTCAAAGCGCGGTCTCTCGGAGCGCTTTGACTCGACCATCGGCGCGGGAACGGTTCTGATGCCCTTCGGCGGAAAGAACCAGCTGACGCCGATCCAGGCAATGGTCCAGAAGATCTCGGTCGAAAAGGGACATACGAACGATTGCTCGGTTATGGCCTACGGCTACAACCCCTTCGTCACCGAGGCAGACCCCTTCAGAGGCGCCTACCTTGCCGTCTTCGAGTCGGTTGCAAAGCTCGTTGCGGCAGGAGCCGATCTTACCGACACCTACCTCACCTTCCAGGAATACTTTGAGAAGCCCCGCCGCGAGGCAAAGCGCTTCGGCAAGCCCCTTGCGGCTCTGCTCGGCGCCTATCGCGCACAGATGGAGCTCGGCATCGCCTCGATCGGCGGTAAGGACTCGATGAGCGGAAGCTTTGAGAAGCTCGACGTTCCCCCGACCCTCGTTTCCTTTGCCGTCACGACGGCGAAGGTCGACGAGATCGTTTCCCCTGAGCTGAAGGGCGCAGGCCACAAGCTCGTGCTCGTCTCTCCCGAAAACGGAGAGGACGGTCTGCCGACCGCCGCCTCCTTCCGCGAAACGGCGGACAAGGTTGCCGCTCTCGTTCGCTCGGGTAAGGTCCACTCGATCTGGACGCCGACCTACGGCGGAGTTGCCGAGGGTCTGATCAAATGCACGATCGGAAACGGCGTTGGCGTTCGTCTTGCCGATGCCGTATCGCTCGATACCCTCTTTGGCTATCGCTACGCAAGCTTCGTGCTCGAGCTTGATCATGACGCCCCCATCGACGGCATCCTCCTTGGCGAAACGGTCAGCGAGGACGCGATCCTCTACAAGGGCGAGGTTCTTAAGCTCGACGAGCTGCTTTCGGTCTACGAGGGCAAGCTCGAGTCGGTCTACCCGACCCTGGCGGGCAAATCGAAGGGCGTGCTTGAGAGCCTGGCATCGAGTGCCGCACCGAGCGCCCCCGCGAAGCTCGGCATCGCACGTCCCCGCGTCCTGATCCCCGTATTCCCCGGCACCAACTGCGAGTACGACACCGCCAAGGCGTTTGCCGATGCGGGAGCCGATCCCGAGATCTTCGTCATCAAGAACCTCACCGCAAAGGGCATCGCCGAGTCGGTCGAGGCGTTTGCAAGGAAGGTCAAGGAGTCGCAGATCGTCTTTATCCCCGGAGGATTTTCGGGAGGCGACGAGCCTGACGGAAGCGGAAAGTTCATCACCGCCTTCTTCCGCTCGGGCGCCGTCAAGGACGAGGTCAATACGCTTCTCAAGTGCCGCGACGGACTCCTTGCAGGTATCTGCAACGGCTTCCAGGCGATCATCAAGCTCGGACTCGTTCCCTACGGCGAGATCCGCGACACCAAGGCGAGCGATCCTACCCTGACCTTCAACACCATCGGCCGCCACCAGTCGCGCATCGTGCATACCGCCGTTGCCTCGGTCAAGTCCCCCTGGCTTTCGGCATGCAAGGTCGGTGACGTTTTCAAGGTTCCGATCTCGCACGGCGAGGGACGCTTCCTTGCCGACGAGGCAACCGTACGCGCACTTGCCGCAAACGGTCAGATCGCAACCCAGTACGTTGATGTGGCAGGAAACCCCACCGACGATATCCTCTTCAATCCGAACGGAAGCACCTTTGCGATCGAGGGCATCACCTCGCCCGACGGCCGCGTGCTCGGAAAGATGGGACACTCGGAGCGTAAGGGCTACGGGCTTTACAAGAACGTCCCCGGCGAGATCGACATGAAGCTCTTTGAGTCGGCGACCCTTTATTTCAAGTAATTTCAAATACCAAAGGCGCCCGAGAGGTGTTATTCTCCTCTCGGGCGCCGTTTCTTTTTGCACAAGGGAGCCTTAGAAAAAACAGGTGCTACGCCTACGCGCAGCACCTATTTCTTTGTTTTTCTTTCTGTCGATATGTGAGCTTCGCCCACTCGATATGTTCTCGCTTTGCTCGAACTCGATATATTGTCGCTTCGCGCCAATTCGATATGAGATAAATCCCTCGTTTGCGGAGCAAACATATCGAGTGCGTCAGCACATATCGAACGCCACCGGCGTATATCGAAAATCCCGTTAGGGATTTATCTCGATGCGTGATGCTCCGCTCGGAGCATCACGCATAGCAGCCCCTTGCTTTAAGCGAGACGGACGGCACGGCCACCCGCCAGGGTCAGCATCTTGACGGCGGTCGGCGCAAAATCGGCAGCCTCAACCATCAAAGGCTTATCGACGGTTCCGTGCGGTACGACCATGATGGCGCTCGCATCCTCGGGAACGAGGCCGAGACGGCGCAGGATCTTGACGTTGATATAGGAATAGGGCTTGAAGCTTGCCGCGAGACAGTCAACGCCGATCTTGATGATCGGGCCGCTCTGCGCGCCCGCATAGACGACCGAGGTCAGCTCCTCGGCGAGCTCATCGCTCATGGAAGCGGCGGCAACAGACGCCTCGACGCCCTCGGCAAGTGCAAAGCCGTCACGCGTCGGGCTCGTGAAATCAACGATATCGAAGATCGCGCTCGGGATCGGCATGAAGATCGGCGTCTCAAGGATCGGATAATCGTCAAGAGAAGTCTCAAGCTCGACGATCTCCTCCTCGGGGGCGGGAGTCTCTGCGATCTCCTCGGCGGCAGGCTCGACGTCGGCGCACCCCTCAAGCACGGGAGCCTCATCGGCGGGCGCCTCGGTCTCGGTCTCAGGCTCGGTCGCGGCCTCGGCCTCGGTCGCAGTCTCACTCTCAATATCCAAAGCGGCATCCGCTTCAGCTGTGGCGATGGCAAGGGCGGCCGCGCGGCGGCGCGCACGTCTTTTCGAGGAGCGGATCACGATCGCCGAAAGAACGATGATCAGGACGAGAGCTGCGAGGAAAATGAGCGGCAAAAGCCAGATTAGCTCGCCGTTCACAAGGATCGGCGCCTTTGCGGCAAGCTCGTAGAGCGAGCTCATAAAAATCGCCATATTCACGTGGAAGGCAAGGCAAATATCCTCAAAGTTAAAGGAGATACCGGCTTTAACCGCCTCGATGATCTGACGCACGAGAATCGACAGGAAGGAGACTCCAAAGATCACGGCGCACCACAGCACTACCCTTGCAAGGGCGCGGAAAAAGCATTTCTTAAAGAGCGAGATCACGAGCAGAACGAAAACGACGGCGATGACAAGGAGAACGGCTCCAAGGATCGCATAGTGGATCGCGGGCTCTGCGATATCCGCAAGCTCCGGCACCACGCCGTACACGTATGTAAAGACAGGGGCAAAGTTCTCGGCAAACCACTCGTACGCGTCACCCGCGAGCCCGAGGATGCCCTTCTGCGAGCCGCCGTCCGTCCCCTCTGCCAGAGCAGAAATGCCAAAGCAGGATGCCATAAGGCAAACGAGAACGAGAAGCATCGACAGCTTAGCGAGATTCTTCTTCATCACGAAACCTCCAAAGCGGCGCCTTGCCGCTATATTTTTTTATAAGAATAGTATAGCATAGGTAGCTGTAAAAATCAACCTATTTCCCCGAGAATTTCTCGCGCGACAGAAGAAAAAAGCCGATCTGCCACAAGGCGTGGCAGATCGACAAATTTCATTTCCATGAAAAATCGGTGGAAAGAAGACGGACCGATTCGGGGGTGACCGTTAAGAAACCGCCCGATAGCTCGGCGCGTCGGATCTTTCCGTCAACATACACGCGGCATTCTCCCTTGGCAAGCGCCGTTACGAGGGGGATATGCCCGCAAAGGATCGAAAGCTCTCCGTCGATCGAGCGAACCGAGAGCTGCTCGGCGTCGCCCGAAAAACGCATCCCATCGGGAGAGGCGATCTCAAGATGAAACGGTCTCATGGTAAGCCTCCTTTTGTCTTATCCCTTTGCGTTTGCCTTCTCGATCGCCTGCTCGATCGTTCCGACGAACAAAAACGCCGACTCGGGAAGGGCGTCGTGCTTGCCCTCAAGGATCTCGCGGAAGCCTCGGATGGTCTCCTTGAGCGGCACGTAGGTCCCCTTGATGCCGGTGAACTGCTCGGCAACCGTAAAGGACTGCGAGAGGAATCTCTGCACCTTTCTTGCGCGGGAGACGGTGAGCTTATCCTCCTCGGAAAGCTCGTCGATGCCCATGATCGCGATGATGTCCTGAAGCTCGTTGTATCTCTGCAGGATCCTTTGCACGTCGCGGGCAACGGCGTAATGCTCCTCGCCGACGACGTCGGGCGTTAGGATTCGGCTCGTCGACTCCAGCGGATCGACCGCGGGATAGATGCCCTGCGAGGCGATCGAGCGGCTCAGGACCGTCGTTGCGTCAAGATGGGCAAAGGTGGTCGCGGGGGCAGGGTCGGTCAGATCGTCTGCAGGAACGTAGACCGCCTGCACCGAGGTGATCGAGCCGCGGCTCGTCGAGGTGATGCGCTCCTGAAGCTGTCCCATTTCGGTCGCAAGCGTCGGCTGGTATCCGACGGCGGAGGGCATTCTTCCGAGCAGAGCCGAAACCTCGCTTCCCGCCTGGGTGAAGCGGAAGATGTTGTCGATAAAGAGGAGAACGTCCTGCCCCTCCCTGTCGCGGAAATACTCCGCCATCGTCAGACCCGAGAGCCCGACGCGCATTCTCGCTCCGGGCGGCTCGTTCATCTGACCGTAGACGAGCGCGGTCTTCGAGAGGACCCCCGACTCCTTCATTTCATTGTAGAGATCGTTGCCCTCGCGGGTACGCTCGCCAACGCCGGTAAAGACCGAGATGCCGCCGTGCTGCTTGGCAACGTTGTTGATCAATTCCATGATGACGACGGTCTTTCCGACCCCCGCACCGCCAAAGAGTCCGATCTTACCGCCCTTCGAGTAGGGGCAGATGAGGTCGATGACCTTGATGCCGGTCTCAAGGATCTCGGTATCCGACCTCTGCTCCTCGTAGCCGGGGGCAGGACGGTGGATCTCCCATCGCTCGGCGTCGGGCATCTCCCCCTCGTCAACCGGCTCGCCAAGGACGTTGAAGATGCGCCCGAGGGTCTTTTCACCGACCGGAACCGTGATCGTGCGCCCCGTATCGACAGCCTCGGTTCCGCGAACGAGTCCGTCGGTCGAGGACATGGCAATACATCTGACGGTATTGTCTCCGATATGCTGAGAGACCTCCGCAACGAGCCTGCGACCCGCAACGTTGATCTCAATGGCACTAAGAAGCGCGGGAAGCTCGTTTTCGGGGAAGCGGACGTCAACGACGGGGCCGATGACCTGCGTTACGCGTCCGATATTCTTTTTTTCCATGTTGCCCTCCTTTTTCAGCCCGAGCCGCCGATGATTTCGGTGATCTCCTGGGTGATCGCGCTCTGACGGGCGCGGTTATATTTCAGGGAAAGGTCCTCGATCATTTCCTCGGCGTTCTTGGTGGCGGAATCCATAGCGGTGCGCCGAGCCGCAAGCTCCGAGGTGTAGCTCTCGCAGATCGCGCCGTAAAGAAGCCCCGACAGATACTCGGGCATGATCGCCTCGAGCACCGCCTCCGCGCTCGGCTCAAAGAGCGTGAGCGCCGCACCCTTCCCCCCTCCCTCATCGCTCCTTGACGTGAGCGGAAGAAGCGGAAGGGTCAGGGGGTTTTGGCTCAGCATCGAGAGATATCCCGTATACACGAGCGTGACCGAGCGAAACCGCCCTTCGCGAAACTCAAGGGCAATTCTTTTCCCGACCTCGGCGCAGCTCTGCATTGAAAAGTCCTCAAGCGAGGGGTATCCGTCGCCAAGGATCGGGACTCCGCGGCGCCTGAAATACTCGAGCGCCTTGCGTCCGATCGGAAGAACGGTATAGGGCTCTCCCCCCGCCTCCGAAAGAGCCGCTCGAAAGAGATTCGCATTGTATCCGCCGGCAAGACCGCGGTCGCCCGCGATCACGACGAGAAGCTTCTCTCCCTCTTCGCGTATCTCACCGTAAACAGAGCCGTCAAGCGCGCGCCCAAAGCCCGTGAGCGCCGCCTCCATCGTTTCAAAAAAGAAGCGGCTCTTCTCCATGCGCTCGGTGGCGCGGCGAAGCTTTGACGAGGCAACGAGCTGCATTGCCTTCGTGATATGCATCGTTGACTCAACGCTTCGGATCCTGCCTCGGATCGCCTTTACGTCAGCTCCCATTGCCTCTCTCCTTTCGCTTTTTCGCTTTTATTTTCCCCCATGCTCCGAAAGAAACTCGGAGGTATAGGCGCCGATCGCCGCCCCGAGCGCCTCGGGGTCGGAGAGCTCTCCGCTCTCGCGGATCATGCGCATCAGCTCGTACGCCTTCTGATCGAGATAGAGGTAAAGCCCCCTCTCGTACTCGGCGATATCCTCGACCGCAACGCGGCGAAGATAGCCGTTTGTCGTTGCGTAGATGATCGCAACCTGCTTTTCAACCGGGACGGGGGACGCCTTATCCTGCTTCAGGATCGCAACGATGCGCTCGCCGAGCGCAAGGCGCTCCTTGGTGTCGGCATCAAGATCCGAGCCGAACTGCGCAAACGCCTGAAGCTCGCGGTACTGCGAGTAAAGGAGCTTGAGCGTTCCCGCAACCTTTTTCATCGCCTTGATCTGCGCGTTTCCGCCAACGCGGCTGACCGAGATTCCGGGGTTCACGGCGGGCATAACGCCTGCGTGAAAAAGCTCGGACTCAAGGAAGATCTGCCCGTCGGTGATCGAAATGACGTTGGTCGGGATATAGGCGGAAACGTCGCCCGCCTGGGTTTCGATGATCGGCAGGGCGGTGATGCTTCCTCCGCCGTACTCGGGAGCCACGCGCGCGGCTCTCTCAAGCAGACGGGAATGCAGATAGAAGACGTCTCCGGGATACGCCTCGCGGCCCGGGGGACGGCGGATGAGCAGGGAGAGCGCACGGTAGGCAACGGCGTGCTTGCTGAGATCGTCGTATACGATCAGAACGTCCTTTCCCTTCGCCATGAAATGCTCGGCGATCGCCGTGCCCGCGTAGGGCGCGATATACTGAAGGGGCGCAGGATCGGATGCGGTTGCCGAAACGATGACGGTATAGTCGGTCGCGCCCGCCTCGCGCAGGGTCTCTGCAAGCTGGGCAACGGTCGAGTTCTTCTGCCCGATCGCCACGTAGACGCAAAGCACGTCCTTGCCCTTCTGATTGATGATGGTATCGAGTGCAATGGTCGTTTTACCGGTCTGACGGTCGCCGATGATCAGCTCGCGCTGACCGCGGCCGATCGGGATCATGCTGTCGATCGCCTTGATTCCGCTCTGAAGCGGAACGCTGACGCTCTTGCGGCGGATGATCCCGGGCGCCTCGCTTTCGATCGGGCGGGTCCCCTCGGAATCGATCGGGCCCTTGCCGTCGATCGGAGCGCCAAGGGCGCTAACGATTCTGCCGAGCATGGCGTCACCGACCGGAACGCTGACGACGTCTCCCGTACGGTAAACGACGTCGCCCTCCTTGATTTTGGAGTCGTCGCTGAGAAGGACGACCGAAACGACGTGCTCCTCCAGGTTGAGCGCCATTCCGAGCTCTCCTCCCTCAAAGGAAAGAAGCTCGTTTGCCATACAGCCCTCAAGACCGTGCACGCGGGCAATTCCGTCACCGACAAGGATGACCGTTCCGATCTCCTCGCGGCGCAGACGGCTATCGTAATTTTTGATCTGCTTTTTGATGATGCTGCTGATTTCCTCAGGGCGAAGCTTCAAGATCTCATCCCCTTTCTGTTTTTGTCAGAGCGTCAGCTCGGAAAGCGAGGCGCGAATGCCGTCAAGCCCTCGGCGCAGAGTTCTGTCGTACAGAACGCCGTCGATCTCAACGCGAACGCCGCCCACAAGCTCCGGGCAGACCTCAAATTCGGGGGAGATCCTCTTCCCCGTATGCGCGGCGAGAGCCGAAACAAGCCTTTGCGCCTCATTTTCGGACAGGGGCGCGGCGCTTGCAATATGCGCAACGGCAATACCGCTTTTCTCAAAGTACAGTCTTTTGTATTCGCAAAGCGCGTCGCAAAGCTCGTGCCCATAGCCGAGCGATACCATCATCCTGAGAAAATTCAGAAGATAGGGATGCGCCCCCGAAAACGCCTCGGCAACCGCCCCCTCGCGCTCGTTTTCCCGAAGCTCGGGAGAGGTGAGCAGGCGGATATAGAGGGGGTTTTCAGTTAGAACCCCTCGCGCCGTCTCGGTCTCGGCAAAAAGCTCCTCGCAAAGCCCCTCGTCACAGGCAAGCTCAAAGAGTGCCTTGCCGTATTCTCTTGAAACGTCATTCATCGGGCATACCCTCAAGCTCGCCGATAAAGCGCTCGACAAGCTCGGCATGATCCTCGGCACGGATCTCTCTTTCTACGATCTGCTCTGCGATCGCAAGAGACAGCTCGGAGATCTCGCCCTTGATCTCACCGAGCGCCTTCTTCTTCTCCTGTGCGATCTCCCGCTCGGCGCGGCGAAGAAGCACCTCTGCCTCTCCCCTTGCCTCGGTGACGATCTCCTCGCTCCGCTCGCTTGCCTTTGCCTCGGCGCGGCGAAGAAGCTCCTCGGCCTCAGCGTCAGCCTCGGCTAAACGCGCACCGTACTCGTCTCTCGCGCGCTCTGCCTCATCCTTTGCCTTCTCGGCGTCGGTGTAAAGCCCCTTCAGCTCCTCGTCGCGCTTTGCAAGGATCCTTTGTACGGGTCGGAACAAAAAATGCTTTAAGATCAGAAACAGGATCAGAAGATTCGCAAGCGAGATCAGCATTTGCCAGAAATTGACAGAGATCACGTCAAGATATTTGACGCTCGTCTCAAGCAGCATGGCTGTCATGTCACGTTCCTTCTTTCTCCGCCGCAGAAATCGCTCGTCCCGTCAGCGACGGCTTTACGGGACGGGGACGTGCGGAGAGTCAGGCTCCGGTGCTTGCCGCAAGAAGCTCCTTGATCAGGTCCTTGTTCCCCTCGATGAGATCGATCAGCTTATCGCCAAGGATCCCGGGGGCAACGAAGATCAGAAGAATCGCGATAACGAGCGCGTAAAGACCGGTCGTCTCGGCAACGGCACAGCCCATGAGCATCGTGGTGGTAACGCTTCCCTTCATTTCGGGCTGACGGGCGATCGCCTCACACGCCTTACCGACGGCATAGCCCTCACCGATACCGGGGCCGATACCTGCGATCATGGCGGTTCCCGCGCCGAGTGCGCAGGCGGCGAAGATCAAAGCAATTGCGAGTTCCATTCTTTTGTCCTCCAAAATTTTATCTTACTTAGGCTTATGAATATCGAAATCACGCGCTCTCCTCGGGAGCGGCAGAGGCAACGTACAGCATCGTCAGCATGGCGAAGATAAACGCCTGCAGGCATCCGCTGAACAGGTCAAAGTAGACCGAGAGAACGGCGGGGAGACCGATCTGCAGAAAGGGGATCTCGGAGAGAAGCCCCGGAAGCGAGCCGAAGAGCATCGCCGACAGACCCGCGAGCGCGACGTACACCATCGTTGAAACGACGCTTCCAGAAAGCACGTTTCCGTAATGACGGAAGGCCATGGAGATCGGGGTCGAGAACTCCCCGAGCAGATTGAAGGGGAGCAGGATCGGGATCGGCTCGGCAAGCCCCTTGACGTAGCCCCAAACGCCGCCCTTCAGCTTATAGTAGGTGATGAGAACGAATACGAGGATTG
This sequence comes from Clostridia bacterium, assembly GCA_017556685.1. Classification (GTDB taxonomy): domain Bacteria; phylum Bacillota; class Clostridia; order Oscillospirales; family CAG-272; genus UBA1740. Next base: position 19,985 of record JAFYMH010000111.1, read on the forward strand.
CCCAGCCTCCGACGATGTTGATGTCCGAGGTCGGGGGATAGAGCCCGAGCAGGCTAAGCAGGCTTGAGAGAAGCGAGAGCGCCATGATCGCCGCAACGAAGGGGATAAATCCAAGGTACCTCTCGCCCATGTTCGCCGTAACGAACGAGCTTGCCTTCTCAACGAGCAGCTCGGCGATATGCTGGCGCCTCGACGCCCCATCGACCCTCATGCCCTGCGTCAGAAAGAGGCAGAGGAAAAAAACGAACCAAAGAACGAGGAGCGAGTTGACCTGCGACGCCGTGATCGGCAGATCCTGGATCGGCATGGGAATCGTGAAATAGATCTGCGCCCCCGTGACCGTAATACCGCTCGACGGACGGGAAAGGAAAAGCTTCAGAGCAAGTCCGACGAAAAGCGGCAGGAGCATCAGGGCAAGATACAGACGGGATAGGAGCCGATCGCGAAGCGGGGAGCCTTTACGCGTTGTCCTTGTCTTCGTTTGAGATCCCCTCCTCTCCCTTGGCGGCTGCCGCCGCTCTGCTTCTCTTAGCAAGCACCGCCTGCCGAACGATGAGCGTCATGCGCGGAAAAAAGACCGAAACGACGACGGCAACGCTTGAAAAGACGCTGAGCGCAACGCCGACGGCAAGCACGGCGAGAAGCGCGAGCATCCGAAGCCTTTGCGACAAGCGGAGCATCGCCTTCGCGCGCTCGGCATCCCCCACCGCCAATGCTCTTTGTACCGTAACACCGAGCAAAAGGAAATTCAGAACCCCCGCGCCCGCCGAAAGGAGCGTTCCGAGGAGCACCGCAAGATCCCACGCGCCGATGGCAAGAAAGGCAAGCTGAAGGAGCGCCGAAAAAAAGACCGTCCCAACCGCAACGAAGCGCGTTTCCCTTAAAACGACCCGATCAATTTTCATTTTCCGCCCCCCCTTCTCTGTCATACGGCAAATTCTCGTTTTCCGAGTTGATAGCTCCCTTGGCAAAGCGGTAAAAAGCGCACCCGCCGCTGACAAGCCCGACAAGGAGCAAAACGACGGTGAGCCAAGGTCCGACCCCGAAGCGCAGATCGATCCAAACGCCGAGCAGCACCGACAAAACGATCGGCGAGATCACCGAAAGCCCAAGCTGCCCAAGGCACACAAGAAGCCGAACCGTCTTCATACGTGAGCCGGGATCTCTCATCTGTGCATCCTCCATCCTAAGGCTTGTCCCTATACCAAGGTATACTATATACATTATAGCATCTCCCCTATGCTTTGACAAGGCTTTTCGGGGATAAAAAATCGCTATTTTTTTCACAAAGCGGACGGGTCCTCTGCCAAAAAAAGCCCCCTCTCGGAGCATTCCCAAAGTACCCCCTCGCGATAGATGAGCCTCGGGCCGCGAAGGAGAAGGATCTCCCTTGCAAGCAGGGACGGCGCGCGCACCTCGCAGACGAGGCGATAGCTCGCGCGGCGGAAGGTAAAGCGCTTATGCCGCTCGTTTGAGCTCAGATACTCGAGGCGAAGCCGCTCGGCAAGACTCTGCCGCAGATACTCTTCGGTTCGGTCAGCGATAAGACGCAGCGCACGGCCAAGGGGACACTCGACGGCAACCCTTGGGATTTGGATGGTATACTCAAGAAGCACCACGCCTTCCTCCGAGAGAAGGTCTCGGCGCAGATCAAGCTCGTCTGAAAAGAGCATTTCTCCCTCCCCGAAAAAATCGTCGGGGCGATCAGCCTCCCGCCTCGCCTGACGCAGGTGAACGCCGATCTCCCCGACACTACTATATGCAATTTTCGGTTTTTTGATGCCTATCGGCTAATTCTGCCGTCCGAGATAGAGCCGAATGACCGACTCGAGGGTCGAGAGCAGAGCCCGACGCTCGCCGAGCGGCAGATGAGAGGCGCCGCGCCAGAGCCGAAGAAGCCTTCCCTCCTCCTCGTCCTCCGCCTGCCCGGACGGGAAAAGGACCGAGGCTCTCACGCCGAGCACCTCGGCGAGCTCGGGGAGCATCTTCATAAAGGACGAGGATCGCCCGAGCCTCCAGTTGCTGACCGTTTTCGGCGTCAGAGCCGCCGCCTCCTCAAAGGCGGAGTCGGTTCCAAAACGCTCGCTGAGAAGCGAAAGCAGGATCTCGCGGGTCCTTTCGGTATGCTCGTTCATTTTTTGCCGTCCCCCCCTCGTCTGCCGCCGCTTTTTTTCTTTCTTGCCGAAAAGCCAAAGCCCCCGAGCCGCCGCCCGAGGCTGTAATAATCCCCGTGTGCATAGGCGAGAAGATCTGCCCGCTCGATATGGAGCTTCCCCGTCTCGTCAAAGAGCCGCTCGTCTGCCGTCACGCGCAGAATATCGGCGAAAAAAACGTCATGCGAGCCCATCTCGACGACCTCGCGCACCCGACATTCGAGCGCGATCGGACATTCGGCGATAGTCGGCGCGCCAACCGTTACCGAAGGGATCCGGGTAAAGCCGCACCGCTCGAGCTTTCTGACCTTCGCCCCCGTATACATTCCGCAGAAATCGACCTCGCGCACAAGGGAGGTCGGCGGAAGATGGATGACGAACTCGCCGTAGCGCGTAAGCAAGGCGTGCGAATGGCGCCTTTTGCGCACCGAAATATAGGTGCGCGGCGGAACGGTTGCCAAAATCCCCGTCCATGCAACCGTCAGAACATTTGCCTCCTCGCCCTCACCGACCGTAACGAGCGCAGGCGGAAGCGGAGCGGTCAGGGCGCCGCCCTTCAGCTCGATCCTTCCCATAGCTACCTCCTCCGCCCGCTTGTCGGGCTGTCTTTTCTTACCGTCATTATAGCACACGCGCGCAAGACTGTCAAGCGAAACGAGGGGCGTATATCCTGCCGCCCGCCCTGCTATACTTCCTTTGGTACCCCTTGTCCGCACGAATTAGCACTCTCACCTTGTGAGTGCTAATGTTTACGGTTTGTTCACAGTAAGTCAATGAGCCGTTCAATTCTTGGGGTTAGACTTAGATCAAAGGTCAAAGAAGGTCAAAGTGCCTGAAGGGAGGTTTCACTATGCCGAACCTTGAGAAATTTACCAAAAAAAGCATGGAGGCGCTCGGCGCCGCCGAAAGCCTTGCGGTGCGCGAGCATCATCAGAGGCTCGAAGAGCTGCATCTGTTCTCTGCCCTGCTCTCGCAAAGCGAGGGACTTGCCCGCGAGCTTTTGCGCGCGGCGGGACTTTCGCCCGAGGTGATCAGAGGCGCGGTCGATATCGCGCTCGGAAGACTTCCGAGAGTCGAGGGTGCGTCGAGCGGGCTTTACCTGTCGCGCGAGCTTGACGCGGCGCTCGCCTCTGCCGAGGAGCTTGCAGAGCAGATGAAGGACGAATATATCTCCCAGGAGCATCTTCTGCTTGCGCTCGTTGAGCATCCCGACGCCGCCCTTTCCCCGATCCTTTCGAAAAACGGGGTCACGAAGGAGGCGCTGCTCCCGGCTCTGCGGTCTGTGCGCGGAAATACCCGCGTCACCTCCGCCACCCCCGAGGACACCTACGATTCTCTTAAAAAATACGGGCAGGATCTGACCGAGCTTGCGCGCGCGCAGAAGCTCGACCCCGTGATCGGGCGGGACGAGGAGATCCGCCACGTCATCCGCATCCTCTCGCGGAAGAGCAAGAACAACCCCTGCCTGATCGGGGAGCCCGGCGTTGGAAAAACGGCGGTCGTCGAGGGGCTTGCCCAGCGGATCGTTCGCGGCGACGTGCCCGAGCATCTTCTTGGAAGAAGCGTTTTCTCGCTCGATATGGGCGCGCTCGTTGCGGGCGCGAAGTACCGAGGGGAGTTTGAGGAGCGCCTCAAGGCGGTTCTCGGCGAGGTCAAAGCATCCGAGGGCTCGATCATCCTTTTCATCGACGAGCTTCATACCGTTGTCGGCGCGGGAAAGACCGACGGTGCAATGGACGCGGGAAATCTCCTAAAGCCCCTGCTTGCGCGCGGAGAGCTTCACTGCATCGGCGCGACCACCCTTGACGAGTACCGAAAATATATCGAGAAGGATAGCGCCCTCGAGCGGCGCTTTCAGCCCGTTCTCGTTGCCGAGCCGACGGTTGCCGATACCGTCTCGATCCTGCGCGGACTCAAGGAGCGCTACGAGGTATGGCACGGCGTGAAGATCCACGATGCGGCTCTGATCGCCGCCGCAACCCTGTCGGACCGCTATATCTCCGACCGCTTTTTGCCCGACAAGGCGATCGACCTCGTTGACGAGGCGTCTGCCGCGATCAAGACCGAGCTCAACTCCATGCCGAACGAGATCGATGCCGTGAACCGCCGCATCATGCAGCTTGAGATCGAGGAGGCGGCTCTGAAAAAGGAAGCCGATAAGCTCTCGCTCGAGCGGCTCGAGTCGATCCGCCGCGAGCTTGCCGACCGCCGCGACGAGATGCAGGCGATGCGCGCCAAGTGGGAGAACGAAAAGTCCGCGATTGACCGCGCCAAGGTCCTGCGCCAAGAGCTTGAGCAGGTTGGCGCCGCCATTGAGCGCGCCGAGAGCGAATACGATCTGGCGCACGCCGCAGAGCTGAAATACGGACGGCTCCCGGAGCTGAAAAAGCAGCTTGAGGAGGCGGAGGCTGCCGCCGCCGCGCATGCGGGCGACTCGTCCCTTCTCCGAAACGCCGTCGGTGAGGAGGAGATCGCAAAAACCGTATCTGCTTGGACCGGGATCCCGCTCTCAAAGCTCCTTGAGGGCGAGCGCGACAAGCTTTTGCGCCTTGAGGAGATCCTGCACCGCCGCGTGATCGGGCAAAACGAGGCGGTTTCGTCGGTATGCGACGCCATTTTGCGCTCGCGCGCAGGCATCGCAAGTCCGAGTCGTCCGATCGGCTCCTTCCTTTTCCTCGGTCCGACCGGCGTTGGAAAGACCGAGCTTGCCAAGGCGCTTGCCGAGGCGCTCTTTGACGATGAAAGGAACATGGTGCGCATCGACATGACCGAACACATGGAGAAATTTTCGGTCTCGCGCCTGATCGGAGCGCCCCCCGGCTACGTGGGATACGAGGAGGGCGGACAGCTCTCCGAGGCGGTGCGCCGCCGTCCCTACTCGGTGGTGCTCTTTGACGAGGTCGAAAAGGCGCATCCCGACGTCTTCAACGTCCTGCTTCAGGTGCTCGACGACGGCCGCATCACCGATAGCGCAGGGCGGACGGTCGATTTCAAGAATACCATCATCATCCTGACGAGCAATCTCGGCTCGGATCGCATCCTTGCCGGGATCGACGAAAGCGGACGGCTCGCCGAGTCGGCAAAGGACGAGGTGCGCGCGCTTCTTCGCCGAAGCTTCCGACCCGAGTTCCTAAACCGCCTTGACGAAACCGTTTTCTATACGCCGCTTGACAGGGGGCATATCACCGAGATCGTCACCCTGATGCTAAAGGAGCTTGAGGCAAGGCTCGCCGAGCGGCAGCTTTCGCTCGCCGTTACCGACGCGGCAAAGGAGCTGATCGCCGAGGGCGGATACGACCCGAACTACGGCGCGCGGCCGCTCCGCCGCTTCCTCTCGACCCACGCCGAAACCAAGATCGCGCGCGAGATCGTCAAGGTAAACCCTGCTCCGGGCAGTACCGTTACCCTCGACGCCGAGCACGGTCAGCTCACCGTTTCGATTTCAAACGAACAGAAATAAAGAATTAAAAAATCGGGGCTGTCACAAATGCGAAGCTTGCAGTTGTGACAGCCCCTTAGAATTACGCCATTAGGCGAACCATTACAGCCTTCTGCGCGTGCAGGCGGTTCTCCGCCTCCTCAAAGATCTCGTCGGCGTGCGCCTCAAGAACCTCTGCCGTGATCTCCTCGCCGCGATGCGCGGGCAGGCAGTGCAGAACCATCGCATCAGGCTTTGCCTGTGCCATGACCTCGGCGTTCACCTGGTAGCCCGAGAAGGCGCGGCGGCGCTCTGCCGCCTCATCCTCCTGCCCCATCGATGCCCAGACGTCGGTATAGACGGCGTCGGCGTCGCGTGCGGCGAGAAGAACGTCCTCGGTGCAAAGAAACTCTCCGTTTTCGCTAGCCCAGCGCATGAGCTCGGCATCCGGCTCGTAGCCCTTCGGGCAGGCGATGGCAACCTTCATGCCGACCTTGATGCAGCCGGCGATCAAGGAGTTCGCCATATTGTTTCCGTCACCGACGAAGGTCAGCTTGCGACCCCTGAGATCTCCCTTCCTTTCGCGGATGGTCATCAGATCTGCCAGAACCTGGCAGGGATGCGCGTAATCGGTCAGTCCGTTGATGATCGGAATCGAGCCGAATCTTGCAAGATCCTCAACCTCCGACTGCGCAAAGGTACGGATCATGATTCCGTCAAGGTAGCGCGAGAGAACGCGCGCCGTATCCTCGATCGGCTCGCCGCGCCCGATCTGCAGGTCGCGGGGCGAGAGGAAGAGCGCCTGACCCCCGAGCTGGTACATTCCCACCTCAAAGGAAACGCGGGTACGGGTCGAGGACTTCTGGAAGATCATGCCAAGGCTCTTGCCGGCAAGGTAGGGATGCGAGATCCCGCGCTTATTCTCGTCCTTGAGACGGTCGGCAAGGTCAAGGAGATCAAGGATCTCTGCCTCGGTCAGATCGGAAAGCTTTAACAGATGCTTCATGGTGTCATCCTTTCTTACTTAAAAATCTGCAAGCGCCTCTTTCAGAGCGGCAATTGCCTCCCGAAGGAGCGGCATGGGGATACTGAGCGGCGGCAGGAGTCTGACCTTCGTTTTTGCCGTCAGTACGATCACTCCCTTCTCGCGGCAGGCGGCAAGCACCTCGGCGGCGGGACGCTCGCTCTCAATGCCGAGCATCAGACCCATTCCCGAGATCGAGCGAACGCCCTTTGCCCCCGAAAGCTCGGAGAGGATATAGGCAGAGCGCTCACGAACGCCCGAAAGAAGCTCCTCGTCAATGCGCGAGAGGATCGAAAGCGCGCCGGCGGCGGCAATCGGGTTTCCGCCGAAGGTCGAGCCGTGCGTGCCGGGGGTAAAGACGTCGGCAAGCCGCTCGCCGAGCATCGTCGCGCCGAGCGGAAGTCCGCCCGCAAGCCCCTTTGCCGTCGAGACGGCGTCGGGGGAAAGTCCAAGCTGGGTGTACGCGTAAAGCGAGCCGGTCCGCCCGTTCCCCGTCTGCACCTCGTCAACGAGGAGCAGAAGGTCGAGCTTTTCGGTCACCTCCCGAAGTTCTCTAAGAAATGCCTCGGGAAGCACGCGCACGCCACCCTCGCCCTGCACCGGCTCAACGAGCACGGCGCAAACGGGGTTTTCGGATGCAACGCGGGTGAGATCCCCCGGAACCGTCGGGTCTGCGTAGTAAAACCCCCCGGGGAAGGGCGTAAAATCATGATGGAAGGCGTCCTGCCCGGTTGCCGAAAGGGTTGCCAGGGTCCGTCCGTGGAAGGACGAGGTCAGCGTAATGATGCCGGGACGGGCTCCGTCACCGTATTTCCTCGAGGCGTAAAGGCGCGCCGCCTTGATGATGCACTCGTTTGCCTCAGCACCCGAGTTTGAGAAGAAGACGCGGCGCATGCCGGTCCTTTGGCAGAGCATCTCGGCAAGCCTTGCGCAAGGCTCCGAGTAGTAGAGATTCGAGGTGTGCGAGAGGGTCGCCGCCTGCTCTGCAACCGCCTTGACCCACGCCTCGTCGCTATATCCGAAGGTACTGACGGCAATACCCGCACCAAGGTCAATATATCTCTTTCCCTTATCGTCCCACGCCTCGGCGCCCCGTCCGCGCACGAGCGCAAGATCGGTACGCGCGTAGGTATGCGCAACGTAGGTATCGTCTATCTGCTTGATCGTCAAAGAGCTCACTCCTTTACCAGCATGGTTCCGAGTCCCTCGTCTGTCAGGGTCTCCATGATGATCGAGTGCTTGACTCGTCCGTCAATGATAAAGACCTTCTCAACGCCGCTTCGAAGCGCCTCGGCACAGCATTCGATCTTCGGGATCATGCCGCCCGAGATGACGCCGCTCTCAAAGAGCGACTCGATCTCCCGAACGCGAACCTTGGAGATGAGGGTGCTCGGATCGTCCTTGTCGGCGAGCAGGCCCGCGATGTCGGTCATGACGATCAGGCTCTCGGCGCCGAGCACCGAGGCGATCTTCGCGGCGGCGGTATCGGCGTTGATGTTATAGGCGTTGCCGTTTCCGTCAAAGCCGACGGTCGAGATGACCGGAATATAGCCCGCATCGAGCAGATCGAGAATGGGGCGCGGATCGATCTCGGCGATCTCCCCGACGTATCCAAGCTCGGGATCCTTCATCTCGGCGCGGATCATGCCGCCGTCCTGACCCGAGAGGCCGATGGCGCGGCCGCCCTTGTTCTGAATGAGGCCGACGAGGTTCTTATTGAGCTTCCCCGCAAGCACCATCTGCGCGATCTCAACCGTCTCTCCGTCGGTCACGCGAAGTCCGTTTTTGAAGACCGACTCCTTGCCGACGCGGCGGAGCATCTCGGAGATCTCGGGTCCTCCGCCGTGCACGAGCACGACCTGAACGCCGACCATCGAAAGGAGAACGAGATCCTCCATTACGGCATCCTTGAGCTCCTCGCTCGTCATGGCGTTTCCGCCGTACTTGACGACGATGATCTTTCCTGCGTATTTCCGAATATGCGGCAGTGCGCTGACGAGCAGGCCCGCAATCTCGGCATTACTTATCTGCATAGTCCAAAACCCCTTCTGTCAGACGGCTATCAGCTACGGTAGTCGCCGTTGATCTTTACGTAATCGTAGGTGAGGTCGCAGCCCCACGCCGTTGCCTTCCCCTCTCCCGAGCCGAGCGAAACGTTGATCGCGATCTCGCGCTCGAGCAGGATCTTCTTGGCAAGCTCCTCGGAGAAGTCAACCCCTGCGCCGTTTTTGCAAACGGGGATCTCGCCTTTGGCGCTCGAGAACGAAACGTCAACCTTTGACACGTCAAGCTCGGCGCCGCTGTACCCGATGGCGCAAAGGACTCTTCCCCAGTTGGCGTCGGCTCCGAACATTGCCGCCTTAAGAAGCGACGAGCAAACGACAGACTTCGCAACCGTTTTGGCAACCGCGATGCTCTCTGCACCGACGACGTTGCACTCAAGGAGCTTTGTCGCGCCCTCGCCGTCTGCAACGATCGCACGGCAGAGCGAACGGGTCACGGCGGCAAGCGCCGCGCAGAAGGCGTCGTACGCCTCGCCCTCCTCGGTGATCTCGGGGGCACCCGACGCGCCGTTGGCAAGCACCGTCACCATGTCGTTTGTCGAGGTGTCGCCGTCGACGCTGATCATGTTGAAGCTATCCTTAACGTCGTTTGAAAGCGCCTTGCTAAGCAGCTCGGGCGTGATCGCGGCGTCGGTCGTGATGAAAACGAGCATCGTTGCCATGTTGGGATGGATCATGCCCGATCCCTTGGCGATGCCGCCGATGCGGCACTCCTTGCCGCCAACCGTGAAGGAGAAGGCAAGCTCCTTACGGGCGGTGTCGGTTGTCATGATGCCCTCTGCCGCGAAATCCGAATGCTTTCCAAGCCCCTTAACCAGGCTTGCCATGCCGTTTTCGATGGGCGTGATATCCAGCGGCTGACCGATGACGCCGGTCGATGCGACAACGACGTCGGCGGCGGGGATCTGAAGCGCCCCTGCCACAAGCTCGCACATCCGCTCGGCAACCGCCTCGCCGTTTGCGTTACAGGTGTTTGCGTTTCCGCTGTTACAAACGATGGCACTTGCATATCCGTCGGCAAGATGGCGCTTGGTGACGGCAAGCGGCGCTCCCTTGACGAGATTTCTCGTATAGACGGCGGCAGCGGCGGCGCGCGTGTCGCTCACGATCAGCGCGATATCGCGCTTTGAGCGGTTTCGTCTGATCCCACAATGGATCCCGTTTGCGCGAAAGCCCTTTGCCGCGCAGACTCCTCCTGCGATCTGAATCATATCTGTTTTCCTTTCCTTACTTCAAAGCGCCCGTCGGAGAGGCGAGCACAAGTCCGGTCTTGGCATCAACGCCAAGGAGAATATTAAGACACTCGACGGCGGCGCCCGACGCGCCCTTGCCGAGATTGTCGTATCTTGCGGTGAGCAGAATGCGCTCGTCGCACCCAAATACCGAGATCTCCATCGAGTCAAGCCCCGACAAGCGCCCGGCAGAGAGGAAGCCCCCCTCGTCGTTTTCCTCGGTATAGCGCACGATCTCGCCGCTGTAAAGCTCGGCGTACACGCGTCTGACGTCCTCGATCCCGAAGCCTGCATTGAGCTGTGCGCGGTGAAGCGGCACGGTCACCTCCATGCCCGAATAGAAATCCGAGACGATGGGAGAGAAGAGTGGGAGGGTCGAGAGCCCCGTCAGAGCCTTCATCTCGGGCAGGTGCTTATGCCCCTGCGAGATGCCGTACTGTCTTGGCGCATCGAGAAGCGGATCGCGCTCGCCGCCCTCATACGCGGCGATCATCTTTTTCCCTCCCCCGCTATAGCCGGTCAGGGAGTGGCAGGTAAGCAACGCGTCGCTCGGAAGAATCCCTGCGTCGACGAGCGGTCGCACGAGCGCGATAAAGCCGCTTGCGTGACAGCCCGGAACGGCAACGCGCATAGCCGACGGCAGAGCCGCCCGAAGCTCGGGGGAGAGCTCGGGAAAGCCGTAGGTCCAGCCCTTCGCCGTACGGTGCGCCGTTGAGGCGTCGATGATCCGCGTGCTCGGATTTTTGACCATACCGACCGCCTCGATCGCGGCGGCATCGGGGAGGCAGAGGATGGCGACGTCGGCGGCGTTTAGCATCTCGGCGCGCGCGGCGCTATCCTTGCGAAGCTCCTCGGGCAGGGTCAGAAGGGAAATGTCCGAGCGGCCGGCGAGGCGCTCGGTGATGCGAAGTCCGGTCGTTCCCTCTCGACCGTCGATAAACAGCTTAAACATCCTTCAAAAACTCCCGAACGTAAGCGACCTGAGCGAGCACCGAGTCAGGCGAGGTTCCTCCCTCGCTCGTGCGACGGGCAACGCAGGTCTCGAGTCTGATCTCGTCGTAAAGATCGCCCTCAAAGATCTCCGAATACTCGCGGTAGACCGCAAGCGGAAGGCTCTCAAGCTCGCTTGCGTCTGCAATGCAACGGGCAACGAGCTGCCCCGTGATCTTATAGGCGGTGCGGAAGGGCATTCCCTTTTTCACGAGATAATCGGCAACGTCGGTGGCATTGATAAAGCCCTTTGCCGCGGCGTCGCGCATGACCTCGGAGCGCACGCGCATGGTTTTCAGCATCGGCGTCATGATCTCAAGGCAAGCGGCAAGCGTATCGACGCTGTCAAAGATCGCCTCCTTGTCCTCCTGCATATCCTTGTTATAGGCAAGCGGAAGCCCCTTCATCAGGGTGAAGAGCGCCGTCATGTTGCCGTACACTCGTCCCGTCTTCCCTCGGATCAGCTCCGCCATATCGGGATTCTTCTTCTGGGGCATAATGCTCGAGCCGGTGCTATAGGCATCCGAAAGCTCGATGAAGCGGAACTCCCAGGACGACCAGAGGATCAGCTCCTCGGACAGGCGCGAGAGGTGCATCATGCAGATCGAGAAGGCGGATGCAAGCTCAAGACAAAAGTCGCGGTCGGAAACGGCGTCAAGGCTGTTTTGCACGACCCCGTCAAAGCCGAGCGCCGCCGCAACGTCGCCGCGGTCGGTCGGATAGGTCGTTCCCGCAAGGGCGCAGGCGCCGAGAGGCGAATAGTTCATGCGCGTTACGGCGTCAATGATCCGCTCGACGTCGCGCATGAGCATCATGGCGTACGCCATCAGGTGATGCCCGAAGGTGATCGGCTGGGCTCTTTGCAGATGCGTGTATCCCGGCATGATGACCCCTCTGTGCTCCTCGGCAAGATCGGTCAGGGTCAAAAGCAGCTCGCGAAGCCTTTCGATCATGCTCATCGACTCGTCCCGCAGATAGAGCCGCACGTCAAGGGCAACCTGATCGTTACGGCTTCTCGCCGTATGCAGTCTGCGTCCGACGTCGCCGATGCGCTCGGTCAGAGCTGCCTCAACGAACATATGCACGTCCTCGCCGCCCGCCTCAAACGTCAGTTTGCCGCTTTTGAGGTCGTCAAGGATCTCACCGAGGGTCTTTATGATCGTCTCGGAATCCTCTTTTGAGATGATCCCCTTCCGTCCGAGCATCCCGGCGTGCGCGATCGAGCCGCGAATGTCCTGTGCGTACATCCGCGAGTCGACGCGAAGGGAGGAATTGAAATCGTCCGCGGCCGCATCGGTTACACCCGATGCCCGTCCCGCCCACATTTTACTCATGGTCTATCCTTTCCGAAAAAAAGACAGTACGGGGCTGTGCTTTTAGGGCAGCCCCGAATGTCGATCATTTGCCGTTCTTTTCCTTCAGCATTGCCTTCACCTGAATCGGAAGGCCGAAGAGGTTGATGAAGCCCGCGCTATCCTTCTGATCATAGACGTGATCCTCAGCGAAGGTCGCGATGTCCTCGTCGTAGAGCGAGTAGGGAGAGGTTACGCCGGCGTTGATCATGTTGCCCTTGTAGAGCTTCAGAGTGACGTCACCGGTCACGGTCTCCTGGGTCTTATCGACGAATGCCGAAAGCGCCTCGCGCAGGGGGGTGAACCACTGACCGAAATAGACGAGCTCTGCAAACTTTGCGGCAACGAGCTCCTTGTAATGCTGGGTATCGCGGTCAAGGCAAAGCGTCTCAAGCACCTGGTGCGCGCGGTAGAGGATCGATCCGCCGGGCGTCTCGTACACGCCGCGGCTCTTCATGCCGACAAGGCGGTTCTCAACGATGTCCGAAAGTCCGATGCCGTTGGCACCGCCGATCTCGTTGAGCTTATAGATGAGCGAAACGCCGTCCATCTTCTCGCCGTCAAGCGCAACCGGAATACCCTTCTCAAAGGAGATCTTGACGTAGGTGGGGGTGTCGGGTGCCTGCTCGGGAGCAACGCCCATCTCAAGGAAGCCGGGCTTTGCATACTCGGGCTCGTTTGCGGGATCCTCAAGGTCAAGTCCCTCGTGCGAGAGGTGCCAGAGGTTCTTATCCTTCGAATAGTTGGTCTCGCGGTTGATCTTCAGGGGAATATCGTGCGCCTCGGCGTAATCGATCTCCTCGTCACGCGACTTGATGTCCCACTCTCTCCAGGGAGCGATGATCGCCATGTGGGGAGCAAACGCCTTGATGGTCAGCTCAAAGCGAACCTGATCGTTGCCCTTACCGGTGCATCCGTGGCAGATGGCGTCGGCGCCCTCTGCAAGCGCGATCTCAACGATTCTCTTCGCGATAACGGGACGGGCAAAGGAGGTACCGAGCAGATAGTCGCTCTCATACTTTGCTCCCGCCTTCAGGGTCGGGAATACGTAATCCTCAACGAACTCCTTCTTGAGATCCTCAATATAGAGCTTCGAGGCGCCGGTCTTCTTCGCCTTCTCCTCGAGTCCGTCAAGCTCGGTTCCCTGCCCGACGTCGCCCGAAACGGCGATGACCTCACAGTTGTTGTAGTTCTCCTTCAGCCACGGAATGATGATCGAGGTGTCAAGTCCGCCCGAATAGGCAAGCACAACCTTTTTGATCTTCGATTTATCCAGCATATTCATTCTCCTTTGCGCTTCTTGGCGCATTTTTATTTTCTGCGTATAATTATGCACGATTTTGCACGATCTGTCAAGCCCTTTTCGACGCTTTGTGCAAAAATCGATGAATTGTACATTATTTCATGTATTCCATGAAGCTTCTTTTGGGCAATTTTTACCCCTTGCGTGAATATTTATTCAGAATATTCTGCATAAAGCGAATATTCAGTCAAGGTCGAGCGGAAGCCCGCCGTTATCGACGGTGGCGCGGGAGAGCAGAAGATCGGTCACGAGCGAGTAGATCGCCGTATCGTAAACGAGATCGGCTCCGCCGAAGTCGATCAGCTCCTCTGCCGTTGCGCCGTACTTTGCGATCAGCGAGTCCATCGTTTCGTCAAAGAGCTTTTCGGTGACCGTGATCCCCTCGTTTGCGGCGATCACGTAGAGCAGCATCGTTCTCTTGACGTTATCCTCGGCAAAGTCGTCGAGTGCCTCGGACCACCCCTCGGACGAATCGAGCCCGAAATACCAGGCGGCGCAATCGCCGATCGACTCAAAGCACTTGGTTCCGTAGTAGATGCTGTACATGTAATTGTAGTAATCGTAATAGTACTCGATCTCGTCGAGATAAATTTCCCTCTGGCGGGCGACCTCGGCTGCGGGAAGCTCGGTGACGGTAATGCTCGGCAGAACGAGCTCAATGAGGCGCTCGCAAAGAAGCTCGCCGTATCCATCGGCAACGTCCTTGCGCAGAACCTTCAGAATATGCGCGCGGAATGCGGCGATAACGTCGCTCTCCTCGGTCTCAAAGCCGAGCACGTCGGTCACGAACTCCACCGTCAGCTCGGTGCGGTCGTCGTACCCGTCGATGATCGAAACGATCTGCACGCGGAACTGCGCCGCCTTCCCCGCAAGAGAGGTATCGCGGTAGTCGCTCGGGAAGGTCACGTCAATGTAGGTATCCGTCGCAAGCGTATCCGCCGGGATCATGCCGATGAGCGCATCCTCAAAGCCGTCGATAAAGGAATCCGAGCCGATCTCAAGCACGTGGGGCTCCTTGTCCTCCATATTTGAGCCGCCCTTAAAAAGCTCGCCGTCAACGCGTCCCTCGTAATAGAGATAGATAACGTCTCCATCCTCAACCGCGCGGTCGGTCACCGTCCGCTCGATCGGATTCTCGTCAAGGAGCCCAAGGATGATCTCCTCGACCTCCTCGGGGGTCACGTCCATCGAAAGCGAAAGCGAAAGATAGGCGCTCTCGGGGAGGGTTGCGTACTGCGAAAGATCGGTCGTAAGATACGGGAACCCGACGTAATCGTCGAGATATTCGGAATACTTCGGTCCCTTGCCGCCGCAGGAAGCAAGGCAAAGTGAAAGCATCAAAACGAGCACAAGTGCCGAGAGCAGTTTTTTCATGTGTGAAAATCCTTTCCAAAAGCTACATCACATTATATCGCGCGCACGCGAGATTGTCAAGTTTTTGGGAAAAAGTTTGCTTTTCGTTTACAGACTTTTGACAGCTCCCGACAGAATACGGGGCGCAAAGCAATTTTAAGCTCCCCCCGCCCCCTGCATTTTCCCAAAAGGTCTTGCAATTCTTTTCCATACTGTGGTATAATACCTTAATAAAACCGATCCGATGAAATAGAATGCGACAGAGGGACAGCGCCTTGAACGACTACGGCTATATCGAAGAAAACCTGCGCTCGGTCAAAGAGCGTCTTGCCGCCGCCGCGGCACGCGGAGGAAACCCCGTGCCCGAGCTTATCGGCGTTACCAAAAGCGCGGAGCCCGGCGAGGTTCTTGCCCTGGCGCGCCTCGGTCTTTCCAATATGGCGGAGAACCGCGTGCAGCTTTTGCGCCAGCGGCTTGCGCTCACCTCGGAGCTTGACGCGCCCCCGGTATTCGATCTGATCGGCTCGCTGCAGAGCAACAAATGCAAGTACGTCGTCGGCGCGGTGCGGCTCGTTCAGTCGCTTGACAGCCTGCGCCTTGCCGCCGAGCTTGACCGAATCAGTCGCGCCCGCGAAACGAAAACGCGCGTTCTCATCGAGGTCAACTCGGCGCGCGAGGAGGCAAAGGGCGGACTTCTACCCGAAGAGGTGCTCGACTTCTCAGACGAAATCCGAGCCTTCCCCGCCCTCTCGGTCGCGGGACTGATGACGATGGGTCCTGCCTCCCGCGAGACGGGGGCGCTGCGCGAATGCTTTTCTGAAACCAAAGCCCTGTGGCAGAAAATGATCGGCCTCGGGCGCTTTGACAAGGGCTGTGCACCCGTTCTTTCAATGGGCATGAGCGAGAGCTTTGAGCTTGCCGCAGAGCTCGGCGCAACGACGGTCAGAGTCGGGCGCGCGCTCTTTCGGCGCGAAAACGAATGATCCAAAATTTCGGAAAAAGGAAGGAAAAACCAATGAGTCTGTTCAAAAGACCAAGTGTCTCGAGCTTTTCGGCAAACGACTATTACGATGCCGAGCCCCTGCAAACCCCCTCTGCCGTCTCTCTGCCCGAGCAGGCACCCGAGAAGGAGCCCGGCTCGACCCTGAACCTCGGGGGCGGAAGCATGGAGCTGAAGGTGATCTATCCGAAGTCCTTTTCCGAGGTCGCGCCGATTGCCGACCATCTGCTTGCGGGTAGGACCGTGTTCCTCAATCTCGAGGCAACTGAGCCTGCCCTGTGCCGCCGTCTGCTTGATTTCGTCAGCGGCGTTGCCTACTGCATCAAGGGGAACATCAAGCGCGTGTCGGGTACCACCTATATCGTCTCTCCGAGCAGCGTTGACGTCAGCGAGACCCGTCGCGGTGTCGGCGGCGCCGATCCCGAATTCTGAAAAAGGCGGAGTCTGTCCTTGGAAACGATTGCCATCATCCTGTCGAGAACCGTTCTGCTTGCACTCGGAGCGGTTCAGCTCGCCATGCTCCTTCGCATGATCCTTTCGCTCATCGGCTTTGACGAGGAGGGGGGACTCGGCGCCTTCCTGCTTCTTCTGACCGAGCCCGTGATCCTGCCGATGCGCATTCTCCTCTCGCGCTTCCGTGCGCTTGAGGGGCTTCCGATCGACCTGTCGTTCATGGCGACCTATCTTCTGATCTCGTTCCTTTCCTATTCTTTACCAATCATCGGGTGATTTATGAAAAAGCAAACGGTCTGCAAGCTTCTTTTCGCGATCCTCCTTGTCGTCGGGATCGCGCTTGATCAGCTGACGAAATTCCTTGCCGCGGAGCATCTGAGACCCATTGTCTCGCTCCCGCTCTGGAAGGGAGTCCTGCACCTGACCTACGTTGAGAACCGAGGCGCCGCCTTCGGCATGCTCGCCGATAGCCGCTGGGTCTTTATGGTAGTCTCAACACTTGCCCTCTCGGCTCTGATCGTCTATTTCTATTTCTTCGTCCGACGCCATACCTATCTTGCAACGGTTGCCCTCGGCATGATCGGTGCGGGCGGCATCGGGAACATGATCGACCGCATCGCCCTTGGGTACGTCGTTGACTTCATTGACTTCACCCTGATCAACTTCGCCGTATTCAATCTGGCGGATTCGCTCGTCTGCGTCGGTGCGGGACTGCTCGTCCTTGCGATCCTCGTCGAGCCGAAGAGGAAAGAAGGCAAAGATGATCCTTCTCTGTGACGCGCGTGCCGTCGGCACGCGCCTTGACAGCTACCTTGCCGAGGCGGCGGGGCTCTCCCGCTCAGCGGCGGCGCGTCTGGTCGAGGAGGGCGCAGTTTTGCTCAACGGCAAGCCCGCGCAGAAGAAAACCCCCCTCTCCGAGGGCGACGTCATCGACCTCACCCTTCCCGAGCCCGAGGAGATCGACGCGCTTCCCGAGGATATTCCCCTTGACGTCGTCTACGAGGACGGCGACCTTCTCGTCATCAATAAGCCAAGCGGCATGGTCGTCCACCCCGCCGCAGGCAACCCGAGCGGAACCCTCGTCAACGCCCTTCTCCACCATTGCAGGGGCGAGCTCTCGGGCATCGGAGGAAAGCTCCGCCCCGGGATCGTGCACCGCATTGACAAGCTCACAAGCGGTCTTCTCGTCGTTGCCAAAAACGACGCGGCGCACAGAAGCCTTGCCGCGGCGCTCGAGCGGCACGAGATCGTGCGCGAGTACCACGCGCTTGCCCTCGGCGGCTTTTCCTGCGACAGCGGAACCGTCGACCTTCCGATCGGGCGCCATCCGAGCGACCGAAAGAAAATGGCGGTCATCCGCGACGGACAGGGCGCGCGCCGCGCCGTCACGCATTACAGGGTCGCCGAGCGCTTCGGGCAGATCACCTATCTCGTCCTTCGCCTCGAAACGGGGCGCACGCATCAGATCCGCGTGCATCTCTCGTCGCTTGGGCATCCCCTCGTCGGAGATACCGTATACGGCGGCGGCTCTACCCCCTTTGAAAAGCGCCACGCGCGCCTACTTGACGGGCAGTGCCTGCACGCCAAAAGGCTCAGCTTCAGGCATCCGACGACCGGACTTGACATGACCTTCGAGGTGCCGCTTCCGACAGAATTTGAGGAGCTTCTTCGGATTCTGCGCGAGGCACGCGAGGGATCCTAACGAAAAAAGGAAACGGCATGATCATTCTCAGTACCTCAGAGCTGTCGCTCTCCTTCGGGGGAACGTCGGTGCTCTCGGGCGTCACCTTTGGCGTTAACGAGGGCGATTCCATCGGCGTGATCGGCGTCAACGGCGCAGGCAAGACCTCGCTCTTCCGTCTGCTCACGGGGATGTATACCCCCGATAGCGGATCGGTCACGGTCATGCACGGGAAAACGGTCGGCATGCTCGAGCAGAATACCGATCTCTCGGCGCTCGGCGACAGGACCGTTCTCGAATATATGTACTCGGCATTCCCCGAGCTTCTCGAGCTTGAGTGTGAGATCGCAGAGCTTGAGGGGGAGCTTCCCCTTCTCGATACCGAGAGCGCACTTGCGGCAAGCGCGCGCCTATCCCGTCTTCACGACCGCTTCAGAGAAGGGGGCGGTCTTGAATTTCGCGGAAGATGCCGCAGTATGCTCCTTCGCCTCGGCTATGACGAGGCACTTCTGTCGGCTCCCGTTTCGGGACTGAGCGGCGGACAGCACACGCGGCTTTCCCTTGCAAGACTGCTTGCGAGAGAGCCGGATATCCTTCTGCTCGACGAGCCGACCAACCATCTCGATATCGACGCGCTCGCATGGCTTGAGGAGTATCTCGGGTCCTACAAGGGAACGCTGCTCGTCATCTCGCACGACCGCTTTTTCCTTGACCGCACGACGAAAAAGACCCTTTCGATCGAGCATCACCGCGCGATGCTCTACGAGGGAAGCTACTCGGCGGCAAAGGCCGCCGCTCAGCGCGACCGCGCCTCGCTTTTGCACCGATACAAGGAGCAGCAAAAGGAGATCGCAAGGATCGAGGCGAACATCGCCTTTCAAAGGCGGTGCGGTCAGGAGCATAACTTCGTTACCATCCGCTCAAAGCAAAAGCAGCTTGACCGCATGGAAAGGGTCGAGCTTGCTCCCGCGCCGCCGCGCGAGATCCGTATGTCCTTTACGGCAGACAAAGCCGCGGCAAACGACGTGATCGGCATCCGAAATCTTTCCTTTTCCTATACGGGAGAGCCCCTGCTCTCGGATCTCACCCTTCGGGTCAGGCGAGGCGAGCGTGTCCTCTTTCTCGGCGCGAACGGATGCGGAAAATCCACTCTGATGAAGCTTCTCGCGGGGAGGATACGGCAGGACGCGGGATATATCGACCTCGGGCATGGGATCACGGTCGGGTATTACGATCAGGAGAACCGCGACCTGTGCGATGCGAAAACCGTCTTCTCCGAGCTTCGCGACGCCTATCCCCAAAAGACCGACGGCGAGATCCGCGGGATCCTCGCCCTGTTCCTCTTCTGCGGAGAGGACGTTTTTAAGCAGGTTGCATCCCTCTCGGGAGGCGAGCGGGCGCGCCTGACGCTTGCAAAGCTGATGCTCCGCCGCGTTTCGCTTCTCATTCTCGACGAGCCGACCAACCATCTTGACGTTGGCTCGCGCGAGGCGCTTGAGAGCGCGATCGCCGCCTTTGACGGAACGGTGATCGCCGTTTCGCACGATCGCTATTTCATCGACCGAACCGCGACCCGCATCATCGAGCTTGACCGCGCCGCCGAGGGTGGGTTTGTCGACTATCCGCTCGGTGAAGGCGACTCGGCGTATACCGAATACCTGCGCCTGCGCGAGGCGTCAAGGCAGAGCCCCGCCCCGCGCGAGGAGAAAGGCGAGAGCGACGCAAAGCTCCTTTACGAGCAGAAAAAGCGCGAGAACGCCGAGCGCAGAGCGGCAGAGCGGCGGCGCGAGCGCGCCGAGCGGCGCGTTTCCGAGCTTGAAGAGGAGCTCGAAGCACTTGACGCCGAGCTGTACGGCTCGGCCTCGCAGAACTATCTCCGCGCCGCCGAGATCGATACGCGCAAAAACGAGATCGAAGAGGAGCTTCTTTCGCTCTACGAGCTGACGATGGACTAAACCGTTTCGGCAGGGATAATCGCGATCCCGCCGTAGAGCGAGTCAAAGCAATCCTCTGTGTTCTCCACGCGCAGGCGCACGCCGTCGATCTTAAGATACCGCGCGTAGTCGTAGGTATAGCTGTCAAGGGGACGGTCAAGGGCGTCGTCGCTCTGTGCGGCAACGAGCGGAACCCCGTCCGAAAAGCCGACGACGAGAAGGGTGTGGTAATAGCCCGTTTCCTCTCTTGCGAGCTGAATGACGTCGCCAAGCTCGATCGCCTCCGGCGCGACCTCGCGCCCAAAGGGTCCGACGCCGCGGTTGGAGGTCAGAAAGTTATAAAAGAACTCCACGCCCGACCAGGACGCCGTTCGCTCGGTGTCGGAGAGGTAATACCAGCCGAAGATCGGGGTAAAATTCATCGTGCAGGAGCCTGCGTAAAGGCTTTGGGAAACGAAGTTGGTGCAGTTTCCGCCGATCCCCGTATAATCGTTGAACAGGGGATTTCTCGAAAACGCCCACCTCCTTGCATACTCTACGGCGCGCTCGCGGTTGTAGGGTTTTGTGACAAGCATGGCACTCCTCCTTTTCTCTTTAGAGGATATGCCGCCGCCGCCCTTGCCGTGAAAGCAAAAAAAACGAAAAAGGTCGAACTTTTTTCAAAAAAAATATTGCCGTTTGAACCGCCTTGTGCTAAAATAATACCATTAAAGAAACCGACGGAGGAAAACGAAATGGATCCCAACAAGCGCCCCGAATCCATGCAAAGAATCACAAGCAAGGCACTTGCCGACGCTTTTATCGCCGAGCAGGTATCCGCCATCCAAAAGCAGGTCGGCAACAGAAAGGTTCTTCTCGCCCTCTCGGGCGGCGTTGACTCCTCTGTGGTTGCGGCACTCTTGATCAAGGCGATCGGAAAGCAGCTCATCTGCGTGCACGTCAATCACGGACTGATGCGCAAGGGCGAATCCGAGGCGGTCGTCGAGATCTTCGGCAAGACCCTTGACGCCAACCTCGTTTACGTTGATGCAACCGACCGCTTCCTTGATCTTCTTGCCGGCGTATCCGATCCCGAGAAGAAGAGAAAGATCATCGGGCGCGAGTTCATCGAGGTCTTTGCCGACGAGGCAAGACGTCTTGAGGGCGTTGAGTTCCTCGCGCAGGGCACCATCTACCCCGATATCCTTGAGAGCGTCAAGCAAGCAGAGGGTAAGAAGGCGGTCAAGTCGCACCATAACGTCGGCGGTCTGCCCGAGGATCTGAAGTTCGAGCTCGTCGAGCCCATCAAACTTCTCTATAAGGACGAGGTCCGCGTTGTCGGCGAGGCGCTCGGCCTTCCCCACGCGATGGTCTACCGTCAGCCCTTCCCCGGCCCCGGACTCGGCGTGCGTTGCCTTGGCGCGATCACGCGCGACCGTCTTGCCGCCCTTCGCGAGGCAGACGCCATTCTGCGCGACGAGTTTGACACGTCAGGACTTGCAGAAAAGGTCTGGCAGTTCTTCGTCGTCGTTCCCGACATGAAGAGCGTCGGCGTCAAGGACGATTCGAGATACGAGGGCTGGCCCGCCATCATCCGCGCCGTCAACACCAAGGACGCCATGACCGCCTCGATCGAGGAGATCCCCTACGCGATCCTTGCAAAGATCACGAGCCGTATCACGGCAGAGGTCGAGGGCATCAACCGCGTGCTCTACGATCTCACCCCGAAGCCTACCGGGACGATTGAATGGGAATGAGGCTCCGCTCATTCCCATTCAAGTCAACTATGATCGTTTCGCAGAAACGGTCATATCATAACGTTTGGCGAAGCCAAGCTCTGACTGAACTATGCCGCAAAGCGGCGAAAAAAGGATGAGAAATTTTCACGATTTCTCATCCTTTTTTCTTTAATTCAACTTGAGCGCAAAGCAGCACCCCCTACAATACC
>JAFYMH010000112.1 GCA_017556685.1 Clostridia bacterium
AAGAAAGGTGATAACGAAAGCCTTTGATCGGCTCGGCAGAAAGCCCTGCCTCCTCGAACACCTCGCGGACGGCGGCCTCCTCCTCGCTCTCTCCTCGCTCGACGTGCCCCTTCGGGATGCTCCATACGGTCGAGCGCTTTTCCTGAAGGATGAGAAACTCAAGACGGCCTCGGCGGCGGCGATAGACGACCATGCCGCAGGAATGATGATAGAGATGCTCCATCGAATGCTCATAAGGCGACTCGCGGAACCAGACCTGCTCCATAATCGTCGCCTGATGCGGTCTTTGACCGACGGGGGCGACGACGAGAGCGCCGGGAGAGCCGTTTTCGCGGTAGAGGGCGGCTACAACGCGCCCCGTATAGCGCTCAACAGGCCTCTCAACGCCGACGAGATATACGCTCTGCTTCTCGCCGCTTGGCGAGAGAACACCCGGGAGATACCCGAAATTGATGGGATACGGCTCTGCCGAATCGTCGCAGACGGTTCCGATCGGGCGGTCGACCGTCATCGTAACGGTCTTTCCGAGCCAGACCCACGCTCTTGCTTTGCTCAGGATAGAGCCGATCAGCTCTGCCTTCCCCGCCGTATAGGCGGCGCGGTCCTCGGGATAGGCGCTTGCCAGCTCCTTCTTTTTTGCCTCATACTCTCTTGCAACGTCGGGACGTCCCTTAAGATAATCCCGAAACGCAAGATAGTCGCGCCACTCAGGGCTCCCATGACAAACGACGTGCAGATGGCAGGTAACCGTCTCGCCGTTTCCGACTCGGCGAGAGAAAAGCCGCTCGCCCTCTTGTTGCGACTCAACGAAGGTGAAGCCGAGGCCCTCGATCTCGCGTCGCCTGTTGTCGGCAATCTTAAGATCAGATACGCCAAGCGCGACGTCGAGGATCGGCTTTGCCGAAATGAACGGAACGGCGGTGCTGCCAACGTGCTCACAGGCAACGCAATCGCGGCCAAGCAAGGCGGAAAGCGTACGCACGATGCGAGCGCCTTCACGAATCCAAGCGGGGTCATGCGGCGAAAGAGAAACCGTCCCGCGCCTAAGTCCAAGCATAGCGTACTCCTTTCCGAAAATTTAATACAGTTATTATAGCACATTATTTTATTGAAAGCAAGTTTTTTTGGATAATCCTGTCCCGCTCTTTACAAAAAACGCATTTCATCGCAAAAAAACGGTCTATTTTTTTGAAAAAAACAGAGAAACACTATTGACAAAGCATAGCCGGTATGCTATAATACCATCGTTCTAAGGAACATGGGGGAATTCCCGAGCGGCCAAAGGGGGCAGACTGTAAATCTGTTGTCACTGACTTCGGTGGTCCGAATCCACCTTCCCCCACCAAAAAATTCCGAAAGCGATGCTTTCGGAATTTTTTTATCCAAGCCGCAGTAGGGGTTCCCCGAAGCGAGCACGCGAGCTTTGGGGGGTCCTGCAGGCTTGGCATATCATCGCCGCACGAAGTGCGGTGCATATCATCAAGGGCGCTCGCGCCCTTGTATCTCATCACGCACCAGCGTGCATCTCCCTGCGGCTTGATGATATACAACACTTCGTGTTGATGATATACCGCAACAAGTTGCGGA
>JAFYMH010000008.1 GCA_017556685.1 Clostridia bacterium
ACCGTCGTGCGCTCCTCGGTTGCCGTCAGGGACCCTCGGATCAGATCCTCTTCAAAGTAATCGATCCGAAGCCCTCCCTCGGAAAGCGCCCCGATAACGTCGGCAAAGCGCTCGTTATTGAGATAGAAGAAGTGATAGTCGGTTTCGGCAAGATAGACGCGGCCGTCATCGCTTGCGATCGTGATCTCAAACTCCACCTCGCCCGCGGGAAGCACGCCGAGATTCACGTAGCCGTCGCCGTCTCCCGAAAGGATCCATCCGCCGAACACGCCGTCAACCGAGTAGTAGCAGTCTCTTGGGTAAAGGGTCGGAAAATGCGCGTAGATCTCGTGCACGCCGTCCGAGACGATGGTGTAGGTAACGCTCGCCTTCTTCGCGGGGTCCTTCTTAACGTAGAGTCTATGATCGGAGGAGACGAGGTAGTAATCGATATTCGTTCGCTTTTCCCTTGATCTGATCGGTACGCTGACGCCGAGATCCTCCTTTTCCCCGAGCAGATAGCGAAGGATGACGTTCAGGTTGGAGATCGGCTGTCCGTATCCGTAATAGTCGCGCGTGCCGTCGGTCTCGCCCCCTTTGTCCTCGCTTTGATCGGTAAGGGTCAGATCCTTGATCCGATCGCTCGCGGGGAAGGCGAGCGGAAGGGCGTAGGGATTGTAGTAGACGGCGCACTCCGAGTCGGCGTAGATCCTTTCGTATAGCAGGGGGAGCTTGCGCGTGCTCGTCGGATCAACGAAGAGATAGCGGATCCCGAGCAGAGAATCGGCAACCGGATAGGGGGCGCAATACTCTGCCCAGTGCCCTCGCGAGGAATACCCGAGGCGGTAGAGCAGATCGATCACCGAGGCGTTTAAGGTCGAGGTCGAGCCCGATATGCCGTAATACCCGAGCGAATAGGAATCGTTTGTCATCCAGTGATCGGGGGTTTCAATGCGGTAAAAGGGATCGCTGTCATTCTCTTTAATGAAGTCAACGGCAGTCTGCCACCGATCGATATAGCCGCGGTAGGACGCGCGGCTTGAGACCGTGACGTCAAGATCCAGATGCACGAGGTTGAGAAGCAGCCCGACAAACAATTCAAGCGTCAAGAGAAGCGTCAGGGCGCGCTTCGCTATGCGTTTTGTGCCAAGACGGGGCGCGAGCATCCCATAGAGAAGCGCGGCGTACGCCACCGTCAGAGCGAGATTCGGATAAACGCCCCACAGATCGTTTAGATACGGATAGTCGAAAAACTGCAGGATCAGAATCAGAAGGCTCGCCCCAACGCCGACGGCGACGGGAAGCCTTCTGCTTGCCCCCGAAAGACGGTCAAACGCCTTTGCCGCCATCGTGCAGGTTAGGAAGATCAAAAGGAAGCTATAGCGGTAATTGATCCAGTTTGGCGCCTGGAAGCCGTGCCAGACAAGGTCAAGCGCCTTGACGCTGAAGGAAAGCAAAAGGAAAAAAACGATCAGAGCCGAGGCAAGCCGCTCCCGAAGCGAGATCCGCTTTGACAGAAAGTAGAAGGGAATGAGAAGGAAGGTAAGCAGACCTGCGTAAAGGATCGGAAGCCCCTCGGGGCGAACGGTATGGTAGGAATTGAACAGGAACATTCCGACAAGGTCAAGAAGATCGAACCTTGAAATGAAATCAAAGGTCGGCTTGGTAAAGCTTGACTTCCCAAATCCGAGCGAGTAGTAGGCAGGGAAGATGATGATCGAGGCAATCAGGATCGCTACCGCCGAGCAGATCGCCATGCGAAGAAGGGCTCGGATGGCAAAAAAGCGCTCCCCACCCGGGTTGCGTCGGTCGGGGCTTTCCGAAAAAAGCGCGTAGAAGAAGTAGGCCAAAAGGAAAATGCAAAGCATATAGCCGACGTAGTAATTGGCTAAAATGCCGAGCGCAAGGCTAAAGATAAAGAGCTTAAAGCGCCGATCGCGGATCAGACTGTGCACGCCAAGGCAGATGAGCGGCAAAAGATAAACGGCGTCCATCCACATCGTGTTGTGCTGCATGATCATGCCGTAGCCCGAGAGGGCGTAGCAGAGCGAAAAAAGGAGAACGGTATGCCGCCTTAGCCCCGCCGTCTTATGCAGGAAATATCCGAAGGTCAGAGCCGACAGCCCGCATTTCAGCGTGATGATCGTATAGAGCGCCTCGGTGATCATCGTTTTCGGGAAAAGACAGACGATATAAGAGAGAGGGCTTGCGAGATAGTAGGCGTAGATCCCGAGGAATTCCCCTCCGAGATTGCGGGAAAAGGAGTAGAGAAGCGAGGCGTCACCGTATACGGCGCGGCGCAGAGCCTCAAAGTAGTAGACGTACTGACCGTTGAGATCAAGCACGAGCACCGAGTTATTCCCGAAGGGGTACACGCCGTAGAGGGCGTGCACCAAAAGCATCAGAAGCGACGGAAGCAAAAAGCATAGCAAGAGATAGAGCGAGGGGTGATTTTCGTATGCCACCCGAATCCTTTTGTAAAGAGCGCGAAGAGAATTCATGCCTTCGCCTCCCCGTCCCTTGGGACGATGCGGCGGATCCCATGCTCGAGCTTAACGCGCGGCACCGAAACGTCTCTTTTGCAGCCAAGGCAAAGGATGCGCACGTCGCTTCCGATGCGCTTGACCTGAAAGCGGTCATTTCCGCAGGGATGCGGCTTTTTCATCTCGAGAATATCTCCGACGGTAAGTGTAAGGATCCTCACGGCAGGCTCACCTCCGTGCGTCCTGCCTCTTTTTTCTCCGAGAGATAGGGCAGAGTGAGCTTTCCAAAGCAAACGAGCGCCTCAAGCACGGCAAGGGCAAGAAGAGCCACCGCGCCGACAGCCGAAAGGGCGGTCGGAAGGGGACCGACGGGATCGTTTAGGGTCAGGGTGATTCGATGCTCGCCGTCGCCCGAAATCGGAATGGCAAGGAACTCGCCGAGCGCACGCACCGTCTGAACCCGCTTGCCGTCGACCCGCACGGTGATGGCGGAATCTAGAGGCAGGGTCGTTTGGACGAAGGACGCTCCTTCTGTTTTGATAGTAGCGGAAAGGGTTTCCCCCGAGATCCTGAGATCGCTTGCGGCGCGCTCGGAAAGAAGCCCGATCGCCCGCTCGATCGAGCTCGGATCCTCCCCGAGAAGGAGTGAGGCGTTTTCGGGAAGATAGAAGCATCCGTCCTCGCTGTCCTTAAAGCGGATCGAAAGCTCGATCGCGGTCCCAAGAGGAAAGCTTCCGAGGGGAATGGTCACGCTCGGCTCGTCAAGCGAGCTATCGTAAAGCGGATAGGTTGCAACCGCAACGCCGTCTGCCGTCACCGAAAGGGTCGAGGCTCGCGGATATTCGGTCGAAAGGGTAAAGTAGAGAGGCGCATCCGAGACCGTCTGTGCCTTGATCCCAAGCGAGGTGATATTGCTGTAGACGGTATAGCCGTCCTTGCTTTGGGATGCCTTCGTGCCGGATACTCTGGTCGTGAGCGTGTTGTAAAGCGAGAGCGTCGCGTCACCCGTTGCCCCTCTGAAATAGGCGCTCAGAAGCTCGGGGATCGAGTCGGCATCGGCAAGCGAAAGCTCGGTGAGATCGCCTTTTGCAACGAAGAGAAGGGGAAGCGCAAGGCTCGAGGTATAAAGGGTCGTTGCGTTTTCGGGATCCTGCCCGATCAGACGCGCATTTTCAAAATAAAGGCGAAGATGCTCGGGCAAGGGCTTTGCGTCATCGTAAAGGGGATTGCCGTTTTTGTCGGCTCCGATCGGAATCCGAGCGCGCAGAATATAGTGTCGAACTCCGAGGAGAGAGAGCGCGAGCGGATAGTCAGCGTCTTTAAAGCACCCGTTTTCATCGAGCGAGATTCCGAGGCTCGAAAGGATCCTTTCGTTAAGCGAGGTGAGCGAATGATAGCCGAAAAGGAGCCCGTCGTCAGACGTCAAGGCGCCTCCTGAGACGACGCGGTAAAGCTCGTTTTCCTCACTCTCCGAAAGCGCTGAGCGGATCGAGTCCGAGAAGGCAAAGGAGAAGCTTGCATCCGAAAAATAGCTTTGCTCTCTATGATCCCGCGCCGTTTTTGTCAGAGCATAGCAGGAGACGGCCCCCTCTAAACATACGGTGACGAGAAGAAGCGCGACCGCCGATCGCCCGAAACGGGTCCCCCCCGACGCGGCGCGGCCGACCAGAATGAGCGCAACCGAAAGCAAAACGACAGCGAGCATCGGGATCCAAAGGATCGCAAGCTCGGAGATATAGCCGTATTCGACAAGCTCGTCTTCCACCAAAGCGACATAGGTCGGCTTTAGCTTTTGGACGAGCATGGCAAAAAAGACGATCACGCCAGAGGAGAGGATCAGAGTCCTCTCATGGGTATGCGAGAGATAGCGCCACGCATAGGCACCGGTTGCCGTCAGAAGGAAGACGAAGAAATAGGCGCTTCCGTAAAGGGGAAGGGTCGGGATGAAAAGCAGGTAGACTCCGTTTAGCGCCGAGATCGAAAGGGTGAGGTAAAGGAGAAGCCAAAGCCCGCCGGTTGCGATCCGAAGGCGCATGGGAACGGTCTTGGTTGAGAAAAAGACGGCAGAAAGCAGAAGCGGAAGCACGCCGACCGAGAGATAGGGGAACGCGGCATCCGACAGACCGTCAAAGCTTCCGGGAAGAAGCTTGGCGCAGAAATCGAGAAAATCAAGGGTCTGCGCAAAGGAAAATTCGGACGGCGAGATATTTGCATACGAAAGGAAGGGGATGATAGATGCGAGCGCCGAGAGGATCGCGAGCAAAAGCGAGACGACGAACACGCCGACCGAGCAAAGCGAGCGCCTCTCGGGACAGGGGATGACGATCCTGAAATAGCCGTAGAGAAGGATCGAAAAAAGGATCAGCGATCCCGAAAGCGAGGGAGAAAGCAGGAGCGAGAGACCGAGCGCCGCGCCGAAGAGCGCCCCGCCTCGTCCGCGCGCGATGCGAAGGATGCCGAGCGCAACGATGGGGAACAGGATCAGCACGTCAAGCAGCTCGGGGGATGCCGCGCCGACGACGGCGTAGGAGGAAAGCGCATAGCAAACCGAGAGCGCAAGCGACGGCAGGGGTTTGCAGCCGATCCTGCGAAGGAAGAGGGCGAGCGTTAGCCCCGAAAGACCGATGCGGAAAAGGAAGGAGAGCATTGCCGCCGCCCGAAGCGCCGAGAGGGGCGCGAAAATCATCGGAAGGTTCAGGGGAGAGAGCGCGATAAGATAGGCGCGAGCGGCAGTCTCGGGATCTGCCAAAACGAAAAAGTCGGAAAGAGAGTCCCCCGACCTCAGCGAGCGGACCAGAGGGAAAATTTCGCTCTCAAGCTCGGTAAAAACGAGCGCAAAGCCGCTTTTGTCGATCAGAAGCGAGAGAAGCGAGGCGGCGGTAAAGCCGAGGATCGGAAAAAGAAAGGCGAGCAGATAGAGCGGGATCGCGGGATGGCGATGCAGCATGCGATAGGCTTTTGCAAGGGCTTTTTGCATATTCATGCTCCTTTCTGCTCGACTTGATTTTCAATACTTAATCTATTATAACATATAGACTATATTTTTGTAAATAAGCATCCTATATTTTTCCGCTCTAAATCACGGCGGCAGGAAAAAACTCCGAAAAATTTTCAAAAGCAGGACGTATTTTGCGTTTTCCTTTGACTTCACGCAAATTTTGTGGTATAATATACTGAATTTTAGTAATCAAACGGCAGAAGGGAGGACGGATATGGTCATTTTGGGCATTGATCCCGGGCTTGCCATCATCGGCTGGGGCGTCATCGAGGCGCACAGAGGAAAGTTCCGTCCCATCGCCTGCGGCGATATCCGAACCCCCGCGCATACGTCGGTGGAGTCCCGCCTTGAGATCATCCATCGCGAGCTTGGGCGGATCATCGAAAAGTACCGTCCCGACGAGGCGGCGGTCGAGGAGCTCTTTTTTACCAACAACATTACGACCGGTATCTCGGTTGCCGAGGCGCGCGGCGTGATTTTGCTTTCGCTTTGTCAAAACCGTATTCCCGTGCACGAATATACGCCGATGCAGGTAAAGCAGGCGGTCGTCGGATACGGAAAGGCGGAAAAGCGGCAGGTCATTGCGATGGTCACCTCGCTGCTTCGTCTCGGCGAGCCGCCGAAGCCCGACGATACCGCCGACGCGCTTGCCATCGCCCTTTGTCACGGGCAGGCGGCAGGCTCGGCTTTGGCAGGCTACTTTAACCATTGATCGAATCGATAGGAGAAGACTATGTGGATCAGTCAGGATTGGAAGGATTACGAGCTGCTCGACGCCTCGGACGGCGAGCGCCTTGAGCGATGGGGGAAGTATATCCTCATTCGCCCCGATCCCCAGGTCATCTGGAAAAACGCAAGGCACCATCGCCTTTGGACGAAGGCAGACGCCGGCTACCGCAGATCCTCGTCGGGCGGCGGCGCGTGGAGCGAGAATAAGCTTCCCGAGTCCTGGACCGTCAGCTACAGGGATATGACCTTCCGCATCAAGCCGATGGGCTTTAAGCATACCGGGCTTTTTCCCGAGCAGGCGGCGAACTGGGATTGGTTTTCGCGCCTGATCCGCGAGGCGGGACGTCCCATCCGCGTGCTCAATCTCTTCGCCTATACCGGTGGGGCAACCGTTGCCGCCGCAAAGGCAGGGGCATCGGTCTGTCACGTTGACGCCGCAAAGGGCATGGTTGCCGCCGCCAAGGAAAACGCCGCGCTTTCGGGGCTCTCGGATGCGCCGATCCGCTATATCGTCGACGATTGCGTCAAGTTCGTCGAGCGCGAGATCCGTCGCGGAAATACCTATGACGGCATCATTATGGATCCCCCCTCGTACGGACGAGGCCCGACGGGAGAGGTCTGGAAGATCGAGGACTCGGTCGACGCGCTCGTTTCGCTTACGGCGAAGGTTCTTAGCCAAAGTCCCTTGTTCTTCCTTTTGAGCTCCTATACCACGGGGCTTAGTCCCTCTGCCATGCGCTACATCACCGAGATGCGCCTCGGGGGAAAATTCGGAGGCAAAAGCGAGGCAAACGAGCTTGGGCTGACGGTAACGCAAAGCGGCTCGGCGCTTCCGTGCGGCGGAAGCGTTCGGCACGTTTTTTGAAAGGAGACGGGATGGCTTCGCATTTTATAGAGGCAAGAGGCCTCGGCTTCTCCTATGATGCCGAGAGCGAGTCGGATGCCGTCGTTGCACTCGACGATATTTCACTTACCATCGACGAGGGAGAGTATATTGCGATCCTTGGGCATAACGGCTCGGGGAAGTCGACTCTCGCCAAGCTTTTTAACCTGATCCTGACGCCGAGCCGCGGGGAGCTGATCCTCGACGGAAAGACGGTTACGAGCGAGGGGCTGTCTGATGACGAGATCTACGAGATCCGTAAAAAGATCGGTATGGTCTTTCAAAATCCCGACAACCAGCTCGTTGCGACGGTCGTTGAGGAGGACGTTGCCTTCGGTCCCGAGAATCTCGGCGTGCCGCGCGAGGAGCTTCGCCGCCGCGTTGACGAGGCGCTCGCCACCGTCGGGATGACCGAGTACGCAAGGCACGCGCCCCATAAGCTCTCGGGCGGACAAAAGCAGCGCGTTGCCATCGCCGGCGTGCTTGCCATGATGCCGAGATGCATCATCTTCGACGAGTCGACCGCCATGCTCGATCCGCTCGGCCGCCGCGAGGTGACCGACGTGATGGAGCGCCTCAACCGAGAGCAAAACATGACGGTTCTTCACATTACGCACTATATGGAGGAGGCGGCTCGCGCCTCGCGCATCATCGTCATCAGTGACGGAAAGATCCTGCTTGACGGAACTCCGAAGGAGGTCTTTTCAAGCGTGGAGCCTCTGCTTGCGGCAGGGCTTGAAACGCCGCAGGGCACCGAGCTGATCCATGAGCTTCGTATGCTCGGCTTCGATCTTCCCAAGGGATGCACCACGGTCGGGGAATGCACCGATGCGATCTTCTCACTTTTCAAAGAGAAAAAGGATAATAACGATGTATAAGCTTGAGGTCAAGGGGGTCACGCATATTTACGGTGCGAAAACGCCCTTTGAAAAAACGGCTCTCTCTGCCGTCAACGTCGGCTTTGAGGCAGGGCAGATCACGGGGCTGATCGGGCATACGGGGTCGGGAAAATCGACCCTTGTGCAGATGCTCAACGGTCTTATCCGTCCGCAGTCGGGAGAGATCCTGCTTGACGGCGAGGATATCTGGGCGCGTCCGAAGGAGATCGGGCGCGTGCGTACCCGCGTGGGACTCGTCATGCAGTATCCCGAGTACCAGCTTTTTGACGAAACGGTATGCCGGGACGTCGGCTTTGCCCTGCGTAACGCGGGGATGGATGAGGCCGAGATCGACGCTCGCGTGCGCGAGGCGGCGGAATGTGTTGGACTTGAGGCAAGCCTTCTTGATAAATCTCCGTTCGATCTGTCGGGCGGACAGAAGCGTCGAGCCGCCATCGCGGGCATTTTGGCAATGCGACCTGAGGTTCTGGTGCTCGACGAGCCCGCGGCAGGGCTTGATCCGCGCGGCAGAGCCGACGTTCTCGGCTATCTTCGCCGCTATCGCGAGCGCTTTGGCGCAACGGTTATTTTGGTCAGTCACAGCATGGAGGATATGGCGCAGTACTGCGACCGCGTCGTCGTTTTGCGCCGAGGCGAGGTCTTCCTTTCGGGCAGGGTCGACGAGGTCTTTTACCGTAGCGAGGAGCTTGCTTCGGTCGGACTTGATATTCCCGAGGTCATGAAGATCGCGCTTGCTCTTGTGGAGCGCGGTGTTCCGCTTTCAGGCAAGCTTTATACCGTTGACGGCGCGCGCGATGCGATCCTTGAGCTACTCAAAAGGAGGGGATGCTGATGCTGTCGGATATCACGCTCGGTCAGTATTTCCCGGGCAGCTCTCTTTTGCACCGACTTGATCCGCGCATGAAGATCATTCTTTCTGCGCTCTATATGGCGGCGATCTTCCTTGCGAAAAACGCCTTCTGCCATCTCTTTACTGCCATTGCAACGGTGCTTCTCGTTTTGCTGAGCCGTATTTCGCTTCGCGTCGTGCTTCGCTCGGTTCGTCCGATTCTTTACGTTCTGATCTTCACGATGCTCCTGAACCTCTTTTTCACAAGCGCGGACGGCGGACGGCTGCTTTTGGATTTCTGGGTCATCCGTATCTACGAGGAAGGGGTATACCGTGCGCTGTTTATGGCGCTTCGCGTCGTGCTTCTCGTCATTGGCGTCAGCGTGCTTCTGACCTATACGACGACCCCGATCGCGCTTACCGATGCGATCGAATCTCTTCTCTCGCCCCTGAAGCTTCTCCGTATTCCGGTGCATGAGTTTGCCATGATGATGACCATCGCGCTTCGCTTCATTCCGACCTTGATCGAGGAGACCGAGAAGATCATGAATGCGCAAAAGGCAAGAGGGGCAGACTTTACGAGCGGAAGCATCTTTCGCCGTGTGCGTGCCCTCGTTCCGATCCTGATCCCTCTTTTCGTTTCCTCGTTTCAGAGAGCGATCGACCTTGCGACCGCCATGGAATGCCGTTGCTACAGAGGGGGAAAGGGAAGGACCAAGCTCGTGCGGTATACTCTGCACGCAAGGGATTTCGTGATGCTCGTCCTCTTTGCTCTCGGCGTTGCGATGATTGTTTTCGGAAACCTCAGGCTTCCGATCGGGAGACTTTACTCATGAGGCGCATCGGACTTCGCATCGCGTATCTCGGAACGCATTTTTCGGGCTTTCAGGTACAGCCCGACCGACGCACCGTGCAGGGGGAGCTCTGTCGGTGCCTCTCTGAGTATTTCGGCACTGTCGTTCGCGTGACGGGTTGCTCGCGCACCGACAGGGGCGTTCACGCGCGGGATTTTCACGCGCTTGCCGAGCTTGAGGAGACGGCGTCCTCGGTTCCGACCGAGCGCCTTCCGCTCGCTTTGCGCCCTTATCTGCCAAGCGATCTTTCGGTTCTTTCGGCGTTTGACGTCACCCCCGATTTTCACGTTCGGCACGACGTCATCTCTAAGGAATACCGCTACAGCGTCTACCGCGCGCCATCCCCCGACCCCTTCCTTGCCGACCGCACCTGGCATCTTTCGCATCGCTTTGAAAACGGCTATCTCGAGGCTATGCGGCAGTCGGCGGCGCACCTTGTCGGACGGCACGATTTTGCCGCCTTCATGGCAGAGGGCTCCGAGGTGCAAAGCACCGTCAGAACGATCTTTCGCATCGAGATCGAGGAGCAGGGGGGCATTTTGACCTTCTCGGTCGTCGGTGACGGCTTCCTCTACAATATGGTTCGCATCATCGTCGGAACGCTCATCGACGTTGCAAAGGGGAAAATGACCCCCCGCGACGTTCTTTTTGCCCTGGAGTCGCGTGAGCGCAAAAACGCAGGGCAGACAGCGCCCCCCGAGGGACTTTGCCTTTGGAAGGTTCTTTACTGACTTGGCGATCATTTCAACACATAGCAGAGCGCACTCCCGCAGAGGATACCGACGATAGGTATTTTTGCGGGGGTGTTGTTTTTTTGAAACGGAAGATATCGGTTCACCCGACAGCGCGCCGTCTCGGGATCATCTTAAGGGCTTTTCTGATCGTCTCCCTTGCTCTGCTTGCGCTTGCCGTCGGATACGTGCTCTATGCAACGAGGGGGCTTGATCTGCAAGGGGATTCTCAGCTTTACGAAACCTATTCGCGGAGCCTGACGACCCGTCTTTACGTAAGCGAGGGCGGCTTTCGGGAAGGCGCGATCTCAGAAGGGGAGTACCGCGCCGTTCTTTACGATTCTGTTTGCGGGGCGGAGGATCGCGTCTGGTGCGACCGAAAGGATTTTCCGCGTCATCTCAAGGATGCCTTTATTGCCATCGAGGATCGCCGCTTTTATCAACACGACGGGGTCGATTGGCTCCGCACGGCACGCGCCGCCGCCAACGCCGTCCTTCGCCTTGAGGGGCGCTTTGGCGGATCCACGATCACACAGCAGCTCGTCAAGAACGTCAGCGGAGAGCGCGCGCCGACCCTGAAGCGCAAGGTAAGAGAGATCCTTCGGGCGACGGCGCTTGAGAATCGTCTTTCAAAAGAGGAGATCCTCACCTACTATCTCAACGTCATTCCGCTTGCCAACCGATGCTATGGGGTCGGCGCGGCGGCGCGCTACTATTTCGGCAAGGAGCCAAGTGAGCTGACCCTTGCCGAGTCGGCAAGCATTGCCGCCATCACCAACGCCCCCTCGCGCTACGATCCCGTCCGATTCCCCGAGGAAAACAGACGGCGGCGCGACCTGATTCTGACTAAGATGGCGGAGTACGGCTTTGTAGGGAAGGAGGAGGCAGATCGGGCGATGCAGGAGCCGATCCGCCTTGACCTTTCGATGTCGGGCGGCGGCAAGAGGATCTTCGGGTGGTATACCGAGCAGGTCATCTCGGACGTTACGCGCGATCTTACAGAGCGCCTTGGAATGTCGCGCGAGAGCGCCGAGCGGCTCGTTTATCTTGGGGGACTTAGGATCTATACGCTGTGCGACAGAGAGCTTCAGGAGACGGCAGACCGTTACCTCTCGCATTACGATGCAGGGGATGCCGAGGGGGGTATTGCCGTAATCGATCCAAGAGACGGCGCCCTTCTTGCCGTTGAGGGTTCGCTTACGAAAAAAACGGTGAACAGAGGGCAGAGCTACGCCTCGCGTATCAAGCGCCCTCCGGGATCCACCCTCAAGCCCATCGCGCTCTTTGCCCCCGCCCTGAAGGAGAGGATTATTCATTATGCAAGCGTATTTGAGGATCTTCCTCTTGAAATGAAGGATGGCTCGCTCTGGCCGCGCAACACCCCGAACGTCTATGCAGGGCGGATCACGGCGCATGCCGCCCTTGCAAGCTCGAAAAATACGGTTGCCGTGCGCCTGTACGAGCTGCTCGGCTCAAAAAGGATCGCCGATACGCTCGAGGACGACTTTCATATTCCGATCTGCCGAAACGACGGCGAGGGTCGCTCCGATCTTGCCCCCGCACCGCTTGCCCTCGGTCAGCTGACCTACGGCGCAACCCTTCTCGATATGACGGCGGCGTACGGGGTTTTTGCCTCGGGCGGCGTCTATCGCGCCCCACGCTCCTATCTCGCCGTCTATGCCGAGGATGGGAGGCTCCTACTTGACAATCCTCTTCGCGAGCATCGGGTGCTGTCGGAGCAGGACGCGTTTGTCATGACCCAAATGCTAAAGGAGGTTGTCGACGGGGGGACGGCAAGCTCTGTGACGATCTCAAGCTGTATCGATACGGCGGCAAAGACCGGGACCTCAAGCGGGGCACGCGACCGCTGGATGATCGGGTACACGCCAAATCTGCTCTGCGGTACGTTTATAACGGGGAAGAAAGGGGCGCCCTCGGGCGGTGCAAGGCAGATCAGGCTCTGGGACGATCTGATGCACCGTTTCCATGCCCCCGAGCTTTCCGGGACCTGCGAGCCCGGCGCTTTTCGGATGCCTCGGGGCGTTTTCAGACTTCCGTTCTGCCCCGACAGCGGAGAGGCGGTCGGGAGAGATTGCCTTTCGGACCTGCGGGGGGCAAGGATCGAGCTCGGATATTTTACCCCCGATAACGCGCCTCGCGTTGCCTGTACCGTGCATACCCCGATCCTCTATGATC
This sequence comes from Clostridia bacterium, assembly GCA_017556685.1. Taxonomy (GTDB): domain Bacteria; phylum Bacillota; class Clostridia; order Oscillospirales; family CAG-272; genus UBA1740. Next base: position 12,582 of record JAFYMH010000008.1, read on the forward strand.
GTCTCAGGGGCCGATTTTGCCCTGTCCCGCGCTCGGTCAAGCCCTCTCCCTTTCTTTTCCGCGCCTCGGCGTTGCGGGATGAAAACAGGCGCATCCCACCCGGCATAGAGCCGCTTGACCGCCCCTACGATCTTTCGGTTCTGCTCTCAGACGGCGACTTGCCGGGGAGCTAAATGAAGCTTCTGCCGCCTTATCCTTCAAATTGAAGGCAAAGGTTTTCGATCGAGCGAATAAAATGCAAAAAAATCTGATAAAAATTTCATTTTTCTGTTGAAAAGTGAAAAGAGTTGTGATAGAATGTATTGCGTAAAATCAGAAAGGAATCATAACTATGGCATACGTAAACGACGTTCTTGAAGAACTCAAAAAGAGAAATCCGGGCGAGCCCGAGTTTCATCAGGCTGCAACCGAGATCCTTGAGTCGCTCGCTCCCATTTTCGAGAAGCATCCCGAATACGAGGCGGCAGGCCTTCTTGAGAGATTCGTTGAGCCCGAGAGAACCATCATGTTCCGCGTTCCCTGGGTCGACGATAACGGAAAGGTTCGCGTCAACAAGGGCTACAGAGTTCAGTTCAACAGCGCGATCGGCCCCTACAAGGGCGGCTTCCGCTTCCACCCCTCGGTCAACCTCTCGATTCTGAAGTTCCTCGGTCTTGAGCAGATCCTCAAAAACAGCCTCACCAGCCTTCCGATCGGCGGCGGTAAGGGCGGCTCCGACTTCGATCCTTCGGGAAAGAGCGACGGGGAGATCATGAGATTCTGCCAGAGCTTCATGTCGGAGCTCTACCGTCACATCGGCCCGAACGTTGACGTTCCCGCAGGTGACATCGGTGTCGGTGCGCGAGAGATCGGCTACCTCTTCGGTCAGTACAAGAGACTGCAGGGCGCCTTTGAGAACGGCGTTCTGACCGGTAAGGGTATTTCCTACGGCGGCTCGCTGATCCGTCCCGAGGCAACCGGATACGGTGCCGTATACTTCGCCGAGAAGGTACTTGGGCACTATAACGATACCATCGCAGGCAAGACCGTCGTCATCTCGGGCTTCGGTAACGTTGCTTGGGGTGCCGTCAAGAAGGCAACCGAGCTTGGTGCAAAGGTCATCGCGATCTCTGGCCCCGACGGATACGTTTACGATGAGAACGGCATTTCGACCGAGGAGAAGATCAACTTCATGCTCGAGATGAGAGCCTCCGGCAGAAACAGAGTCGAGGATTACGCTGATAAATTCGGCGTTCCCTTCTTTGCCAAGGAGAAGCCTTGGGGACTCAAGGCAGACATCATGATGCCCTGCGCCACTCAGAACGAGGTCGGCATGGCAGAGGCAGAGAAGATGGTTGCAAACGGCGTGAAGTATTATATCGAGGTATCCAATATGCCTACCTCGAACGAGGCTCTGAAGTACATCCAGGAGAAGGGACTTGTGGTCGCTCCCTCCAAGGCAGTCAATGCCGGCGGCGTTGCCGTTTCGGCGCTTGAGATGTCTCAGAACAGCCAGAGACTTGCTTGGTCCGCCGAGGAGGTCGATGCAAAGCTCAAGACCATCATGGCAAACATTCACGATAACGCGGCAGCTGCATCCGAGGAGTACGGATACGGCTACGATCTCGTAAAGGGCGCAAACCTCGCAGGCTTCAAGAAGGTTGCCGAGGCAATGATGGCGCAGGGAATCGTCTGATTTCTAACACAAAGCAATCGCAAACGGGGCGGCGCAGTGAAATCACTGCGCCGCCCCTATCTTCTTTTCTCTGTTTTGAAAAACTGTGGCGTGAAGTATAAATTGGCACAAATCGCAGATGCTAACTTCACAATTTCAAGGAAATTGTAGGTGTCGAGAGCCGGGAATCGGTATCCGATGCCTCTAAATTGATACGGAGAAACGAATAGATGAAAGCCACAGGAATCGTGAGAAGAATCGACGATCTCGGACGCGTCGTCATTCCGAAGGAGATCAGAAGAACCATGAGGATCCGTGAGGGTGATCCGCTTGAGATCTATACCGACCGCGAGGGCGAGGTCATTTTCAAGAAATATTCCCCGATCGGGGAGCTTTCGGCGTTTGCAGGGCAGTACGCAGAAACCCTTAACAAGACCTGCCGTCTTTCGGTGGTCATCAGCGACCGCGATGCGATCATCGCCGCCGCGGGACTCTCAAAGCGCGAGTTTATGGACAAGAAGCTGACGGGGGAGGCGGAGCAGATCGTTGAGTCGCGCGCCTTCTACGAGTATGCGCAGGGGCAGGATCGCGTTGCCGTGACCGACGATGGGATGGCGTGGTACGTCAGCTGTGCCATGCCGATCGTTACCGAGGGGGACGTCGTCGGGTGCGTTTTTTCGCTCGCAGGCGGCTCGGACCTTTCCTCCGAGCGCCCCGCGCCTGACGTTGAGCATAAGCTCATCCAAACGGCGGCGGTCTTTCTAAGCCATCAGATCGACCCGTAAAATTCCTTTTAAGAAGCGAAATATTATAACCACCCCCACAAAAAAGCGCATCGGATGCTCTTTGCACCCGATGCGCTTTTTTCAGTTGTCGAAGAGTCCTGAGGAGAGATATCTCTCCCCCGTGTCGGGAAGCAGAACGACGATCGGCTCCTTTCCTTTTCCAAGTCGCTTTGCAAGCGAGATGGCGGCTCTGCAGGCGGCGCCTGAGGAGATGCCGACGAGAACCCC
>JAFYMH010000113.1 GCA_017556685.1 Clostridia bacterium
ACGTTAAGAACATGATCACCGGTGCTGCTCAGATGGACGGCGCGATCCTCGTCGTTGCAGGAACCGACGGTCCTCTTCAGCAGACCCGCGAGCACGTCCTTCTTGCCCGTCAGGTTGGCGTTCCCGCACTCGTTGTCTTCATGAACAAGACCGATATCGTTGACGATGCAGAGCTTCTCGACCTCGTCGAGATGGAGATCCGCGATCTTCTCTCCGAGTACGACTTCCCGGGTGACGATATTCCGATCATCCGCGGTTCTGCCCGTGTTGCTCTTGACTCGGCTTCGACCGACGTCACCGATGCGGCTTACGCCCCCATCCAGGAGCTCATGGACAACGTTGACAGCTATATCCCCACTCCTGACAGAAAGGCTGATCTGCCCTTCCTGATGCCCGTCGAGGACGTCTTCTCGATCTCCGGCCGTGGTACCGTTGCTACCGGTCGTGTCGAGAGAGGTACCATCAAGATGAACGAGACCATCGAGATCGTCGGACTCTCCGAGGAGAAGAGACAGACCGTCGTTACCGGTATCGAGATGTTCCACAAGCTCATGGACAGCGCTGAGGCAGGCGATAACATCGGTGCTCTGCTCCGCGGCGTTCAGAAGAACGAGATCGAGCGCGGACAGGTTCTCTGCAAGCCGGGCTCCATCCAGCCCCACACCAAGTTCGTTGGCCAGGTCTACGTCCTGACTGAGAAAGAGGGCGGTCGTCAGAAGCCCTTCTTCTCCGGCTACAGACCTCAGTTCTATTTCAGAACGACCGACGTTACCGGTTCCATCAAGCTTCCCGAGGGCACCGAGATGTGCCGTCCCGGCGACAACGTTGACATGACCGTTGAGCTGATCACCCCCATCGCTATCGAGAAGGGTCTCCGCTTCGCTATCCGTGAGGGTGGCCGTACGGTTGGTTCGGGCGTCGTTTCCGAGATCGTCGAGTAAGATCGGACCTTGTCCAAACAGAAAACGGGCGAGTAATCGCCCGTTTTCTAAATAATACAATTATATAACAATCGTTATCTTTGGGGTTTGGTGTGATTCCATACCGGCAGTAAAGTCTGCGAACGCGGCACCTCGCCGCGCCGAACGGGTGAAATTCCCGTACCGACGGTTGCCATTTTGGCAGAAAGTCCGGATGAGAAAGGATAAGAAGCTACGGGAGTCCCATAGGTATGCGAAGGCGTATCCTGGGGCTTTTTATTATTCCTGCGCACCGCGGGAAGCTGTAATTTTTGTTCTTTCGGAAGCGTAGAATCCTATGCCCTTATTCTCGTTCTGAAAGGAAGACTCTTATGTATGAAAGTAAATTAAGACGGCACCTCCGTTACTCGGTGTCGCTTTCGATGTTTGCCGCACTTGCCTACGTTTGCGTGTTCGTGCTTCGCTTCAAGGTTTCGTTTCTGACCCTTGACGTCAAGGATGCGGTCATGGCGACGGGGGCGCTTGCGCTCGGCCCCTTGGCGGGTGTTCTGATCTCGCTTGTCGTTGCTCTGCTTGAGTTTATTACGGTCAGTGATACCGGCGTTTATGGCCTGATCATGAATTTTCTCTCGAGCATGACCTTCACGCTTACGGCGTCGCTCATCTACCGCTTCCGCAGAAGCCTTTCGGGTGCGGTGCTCGCCCTCGTTTCTGCCGCTCTTGCTACCACTTCGGTCATGATGCTGGCGAACCTCCTCATAACCCCCTTTTATATGGGGGTCACAAGGGGGGCGGTCATCGATCTCATTCCGCGCCTTCTGTTCCCCTTTAACCTGACGAAGTCGACCCTCAACGCCGCCGTCGTGCTCCTGCTCTACAAGCCCTTGACGGGGGCTCTCGTGCGTGCGGGATTGATGCGCGGTCTTGGCGGCAGACAGAAGGGGGATCGGGCGCGACTTCTGACGCCGAAAACGCTTTTGCTCTGGGGGATCTCGATCCTTGTGATCGCCGCCTGTGTGACCGAGCTGATCCTTGTGCTAGGCGGAAACTTCAGTTTGTTTGCATAAAGGGGCTGTCACATTTGACGAGACCGAAAAAATCCGAGGGATCAAACCAAAAGGAATTCCACATAGTAAAAGAACTTACTTTGTGAATCTTTCAAGGTTGAAATCCTTCGGATTTCTTCATTTTATTTCGGATTTTTTCTACCGCCGTTTGC
>JAFYMH010000114.1 GCA_017556685.1 Clostridia bacterium
ACCCGAGCCGTAGCCGATCGGGCTATCGAACTCCTCGTTTGCAAGAGCTCTGAAGTTGATGCCTGCCTCGCGGATCATCTTGGCAAGCTCGCGGGTCGTGATCGCATAGTCGACGTCGGGGGCGCCTGCGGCATTCTGATCATCGCGCTTGACCTCGAACTTCTTCGCGGTACAGGGGATGCAGGAAACCACGACGGTATCCTCGGGAGTCCAGCCGAACTTCTTCGCATAGTAGGTCTTGAAGATCGCGCCGAACATCTGCTGAGGAGACTTGCAGGACGAGAGATTCTCGATCATCTCGGGGAAATAGTGCTCGCAATACTTGATCCATCCGGGCGAGCAGGAGGTGATCATCGGGAGCTTACCGCCGTTTGCAATGCGGTCAACCAGCTCGTGTGCCTCCTCAAGAATGGTAAGGTCGGCGGTGAAGTTGAGGTCATAGACCGCATCAAAGCCGAGTCTCTTTGCGGCGGCGATCAGCTTACCCTCGGTATCGGTACCGATCTCATAGCCGAACTCCTCGCCGATTGCAGCGCGAACCGAGGGAGCCATCGTGACGACGACGTGCTTCGAGGGATCTGCGATCGCAGCGGCAACTGCTCTCGTATCGTCCTTCTCATACAGAGCGCCAACGGGGCAAGCGACGATGCACTGACCGCAGTTGATGCAGGCAACGCTCGAAAGCTCCTTGCCGAAGGCAGAGGAAACGACCGTATCGTAGCCACGGTTGTTTGCGCCGATCACGCCGATCTCCTGCATATTGGTGCAGGCGCCGATGCAACGGCGGCAAAGGATACACTTGTTGTTGTCACGAACGATGGCAAGTCCGTCGTCCTCGATCTTGACCTTCTCGTCAGCATTTGCGTCGATGACGAAATGCGTCTCGTCAACGCCGTACTCGTTGCAGAGCTTCTGAAGCTCGCAGTTTGTCGAGCGGGGGCAGGAGAGGCACTTCTTCTCGTGCGCGGAAAGAACGAGCTCGAGGTTCATCTTTCTTGCGGCAATGACGCGAGGGGTATTGGTAAGGATCTCCATTCCCTCGTTTACGGGATATACGCAGGCGGTAACGAGACCGCGAGCGCCGACGACCTCAACGAGGCAAAGACGGCAAGCGCCGATCTCGTTGACGTCCTTCAGGTAGCAAAGAGTAGGAATGTCGATGCCGGCATATCTTGCAGCCTCGAGAACGGTTGCGCTTTTCGGAACCGCATACTCCTTGCCGTTGATTTTTACGTTAACAGTTTCCATCAGTTACGGCTCCTTCCTTACTTCTTGATGATAGCGTTGAACTTACAGGTATCCATGCAGACTCCGCACTTCACGCACTTCGAGGTGTCGATGACGTGAGGATTCTTGACGCTACCCGAGATCGCACCGACAGGGCACTTTCTCGCGCAGGCGGTACAGCCCTTGCACTTATCGGCAATGATCTCGAAGGAAACGAGCTTCTTGCAGACGCCTGCGGGGCACTTCTTATCCTTAATGTGAGCGATGTACTCGTCTCTGAAGTAACGGAGGGTCGAAAGAACGGGGTTCGGAGCCGTCTGGCCGAGACCGCAAAGAGATGCAGACTTGATGTAGTTGCAGAGCTCCTCGAGACGGTCGAGATCCTCCATCTCACCCTTTCCGTCGGTGATCTTGTTCAGAAGCTCGAGCAGACGGACGGTACCGACGCGGCAGGGCGTGCACTTTCCGCAGGACTCATCGACCGTGAACTCAAGGAAGAACTTCGCAATATCGACCATGCAGTTGTCCTCGTCCATGACGATCAGACCGCCCGAGCCCATCATCGAGCCGATAGCGAGCAGGTTGTCATAGTCAATAGGCGTATCGATCAGAGAAGCGGGAATGCATCCGCCGGAGGGTCCGCCGGTCTGCGCTGCCTTGAACTTCTTGCCGTTCGGAACGCCGCCGCCGATCTCCTCGACGACCTCACGAAGCGTGGTACCCATGGGGATCTCGACAAGACCCGTGTTCTGGATCTTTCCGCCGAGCGCGAAGACCTTGGTGCCCTTCGACTTCTCAGTACCCATCGAGGCAAACCAATCTGCACCGTTCAGAATGATCTGGGGAATGTTGGCATAGGTCTCAACGTTGTTGATGATGGTAGGCTTGCCGAACAGACCCTTGACCGCCGGGAACGGAGGACGGGGACGAGGCTCGCCGCGCTTGCCCTCGATCGAGGTGAGCAGTGCAGTCTCCTCACCGCAGACGAATGCGCCCGCGCCAAGACGGAGATTGATATCAAACTTAAAGCCGGTGCCGAGGATGTTATCGCCAAGCAGGCCGTACTCTCTCGACTGCTCGATCGCGATCTTCAGGCGGTCAACGGCGATCGGATACTCTGCACGAACGTAGATGTAACCCTCGGTAGCTCCGATCGCGTAGCCCGCGATGGTCATTGCCTCAAGAAGTGCGTGGGGATCGCCCTCAAGGATCGAGCGGTCCATGAACGCGCCGGGGTCTCCCTCGTCGGCGTTACAAACGACGTACTTCTGATCGGCAACCTGATCAGCGGCAAACTGCCACTTACGGCCGGTCGGGAATCCGCCGCCGCCGCGTCCGCGAAGTCCGGACTCAAGCAGGGTATTGATAACGTCCTGGGGCTTCATCTCGGTCAGAACCTTACCGAGTGCCTCATATCCGCGCGTACCGATGTACTCGTCGATGACCTCGGGGTTGATGACACCGCAGTTACGAAGCGCAACGCGCTTCTGCTTTTTATAGAAGCCGGTCTCGCTCAGCGAAATGACCGAATCGTCCTTCAGAGTCTCATTGTAAACGAGGCGCTTGACGATTCTTCCCTTGACGAGATGCTCGGAGACGATCTCGGGAATGTCGGAAACCTCAACCTTGGAATAGAAGGTTCCCTCGGGATAAACGATCATGATCGGGCCGAGTGCGCAAAGACCGAAGCATCCGGTCTGAACGACCTTTACCTCATCGGCAAGACCGTTTGCAATCAGCTCCCTTTCCATTGCCTCGCGGATCTCCGGGCTGTGAGACGAGGTACAGCCGGTACCACCGCAGATCAGTACATGAGAACGTACCATATTGTTTTGCATCCTCCTTTATTATTCCGCGCTGCCGACGGTATACTCAGTGACAACAGCGCCACCCTTAATGTGCTTTGCAAAGACCTCCTTGGCCTTCTCAGGGGTCATCTTGACGTAGGTGACCTTCGGCTCGTTGCCGACGTAGACCTCGACGACGGGCTCAAGACGGCAGATGCCGATGCAGCCGGTCTGCGTGACCATGACCGAATCGGTCATAGCAGCGTCATTCACTGCCTCGACGAAGGCGTTGAGGACGGGGCGGGCGCCGGCGGCGATTCCGCAGGTAGCCATGCCAACGACGATTCTCGTGTCGCTCGAGCCCTCGCGAATAGCAACTTTGCCCTTCATTTTGTCGCGGATTGCGGCAAGATCTGCGAGTGTTTTCATAACGATGGATCCTTTCCTTCTATTATTTTTTACTTGACTGTCAGGCGGCGGCATACGCATCCAGAAGATATTCTCTGAGCCATGCGATAACCTCCGGGGCGCTCAGGGGAATCCCCTCACCGAGCATCTCGCGCATCTCGCGGGTGGAGAAGGAGACCTCTCGCTCGGGCATCCGATGAACAAACGTAACATCGACCTCGCCCGCACCCATCACAAGGGCACAGAGCGTGTCAACGATATTACCTAAGGGAATAAAATCGATATGAGTCTTGATGAAGGTGGCGGAAACGACAGTCCCATGAAGCTCGGGGCTGATCTGCTTTGCCTTCGACTCGATCGAAAAGCACCCACCGGTCATCTCGGCCTGCATCTTCAAAAAAGGAAGTCCGAGGCCGACCGAGCGCGTGGTGCGCGTGGTGGAAAAGGGATCGGTTACGCGAGAGAGGAACTCAGGAGTCATCCCGCATCCGTCGTCGCGGATCGTAAAGCAGAGAGACGTCTTGTCCTCGGTCAGGTCGATCTCAATATGAGTTGAATTGGCGCGAAGCGAATTCTGCGCGATATCAAGAATATTCAGCGAAAGCTCCTTCATGCTCCCCCACCCTTCAAAAGCGTCAGCAGCTCGGCTCGCAGCTCGGCTTCACTCTCGCCCGAAAGCAACAGCGTATTTTCCCCCTCGGAGATGTTCCAAAGGACGTGGGCGTCCGAGGAAACGATCGGGAGAAGTCCCGAAAGAGCGTACCGACTCTCGTATGCTTTAAGGTTCGTTTGGCTTGCAAGCTCGTAGCAGGTAAAGCCGCTCTCGTGCGGAAAGGCGCCGAGGACGGCGACCGCGCCGTTCGACTCTCGGTCGATATGTGCGGGATAGCAGACGGCACCGTAACGCCCTGCAAATGCCGCCGCCTCGTCGAGCGAAAGCGAAAGCGCGTTGGTCAAAAGCTCGACCCTTTCACCGAGCACCTCGTCGTTTTCGTCCACCAAAAGCTGGTGCCCGAAGATCTCGGGGCGGTTCGGAACGGCGATACGGTAGGGCGCGAGATCGGCATCGAAATCGAGCGCCGCCTCAAGCGTCGGAAAAAGCGAAACGAGATGAATATCCTCTGCCGTCGTCAGCTCCGCTCCCGCGATCGGAACGATCCCGTAGCGTCGGCAGGCAGCGTAAAACGCAGCGGTGTTGGCAGTCGTGTTATGATCTGTCAACGCGAGGATCGACAGGCCGTTCAGCTTCCCCATACCGGCGATGCTGTTCGGCGTCATTTCCTCGTCGCCGCAGGGGGAGAGGCAGGAATGCAGATGCAGATCGTACGCAAGCGGTCTCATGAGAGAGCTTCTCCCACAAAAAGGCACGCCTCGTAGATTTTTTTATCGGTAACGAGAAGATTGATCCCCTTCTCGGTTGCGAGCTTGATCAGCTCGGAGTCGGGCTCACAGTCCTCGCATAGGAGAACCGCTGAAACGCCCGTCAGCGTCGCGACCGCAATCACGTTGACGTTGGTCATAATGGTAAGCCAGAGATCCCCTTCGTTTGCCCGTCCCATGACCCAGCTGAGCAGATCCCCGACGTAAACGCCGGATACTTCTCGGTCGGGAAAAGGCATGGCAAGCGAGCGGAAGCCGCTCTGCTTTGAAAGATCCGAAACCGTCACAGACTTCCCTCCTCTTCAGAGTCGAGCAGCTCACGAAGCTGCTTTCGCATCGCAACGATGCATTCGCTCGGATGAGAGAAGCCTAGCGCGACGTCAGAGGCAAAGGCGCGGCAGCTCGGAGCACCGCAGGAGCCGCAGTCAAGTGCGGGAAGCGATTTTGAGAGCTGCTCGATCTCGCGCATCATGCGGATCGCGCTTTCCCGATCCGAGCCGAGAACACCCGCAGGTGCATAGGAGATCGGCTCGCTGTCAAGGCAATCGCTCGGCACGTCCTCGCCGTCGGCAAAATTCTGCGAAACGGGAAGATAGCGGCGAATGCTCTGGAGCCTCGCCTGCGCGATGTAGGGATTGGCAACCGTCATGGTTCCGCCGACGCAACCGCCGGGACAGGCGTTGAGCTCGACGAATTCAAGGTCGGGGATCGAGCCGTTGTCGATCTCCTCAAGAACGCGGTTGACGTTCTCAATACCGTCAGCCGCAAGATAGCGGTCAGAGAAGATCGCGGCGGATTCCCCACCCGTTGACGCCCAACCGATCCCCACCATTCCCGAGCGGGAAACGGGAGTCGGGGTCCTTTCCTTTTTCATCACGCCGAGAAGCTCAAAATAAAGCTCGGAGATCGAAAGCACAGCATCGATCTCTGTCGCTCGGCTCTCAGAACGGTTTTTCACATAGCTGACCTTCGCGGGACACGGCGAGATAAAGACCACAGCGATATCCTCGCTCGTCAGCTCGGGATGCTCGGCAAGCGCCTTTTTCCGCGCCTCGGATGCCGCGATCTCAACGGGAGGAAGAAGCGGAAGCACGTTATCGCGGAGCATGGGATAGCGAAGCGAGATCAGGCGCGTGATCACGGGACAAGCCGAGGAGATCACGGGCCTCGGAAGATCGGAACGCTTGAGAAATCTGCGGGTATAATCCGAGACGAGCTCGGCTGAGCAGGCAACCTCCCTGACCTCGTCAAAGCCAAGATCAAGCAGTCCCTGCAGGACGTAATCGACGTCGTCAAGATTGTCAAACTGACCGTAGAGCGATGGGGCGGGCAACGCGATGTTCCACGCCCGACGCCACGTGCCGGAGAGCTTGTCACAGACCGCCTTTTTTGCCTTGTAGGGGCAAATACGGATGCACTCGCCGCAATCGATGCACCTTGAGGCATCGATGACCGCATGACCGTTTCGGATACGGATCGCCTCGGTCGGGCAACGCTTGAGGCAGTTGGTACAGCCCTTGCACTTTTCGACGTCAAGAGAAACGGAATGCTTATATTGCTTCATGGCACCCGTCCTTTCGAGAATCGTTGTGCCGTCGAGATCGTAGTCAGATCAGAACCGTCATCCGAATGGTGGTCCCGACACCGAGCGCGGTATCGACGACAAGGGAATCGGTATTCTTTTTCATATTGGGAAGCCCCATGCCTGCTCCGAAGCCGAGGTTACGGATGTTCTCGGGAGCGGTCGAAAATCCCTCGCGCATGGCAAGGTCGATATTCTCGATACCGGGGCCGCGATCGGCAAGCAAGATCTCGATCCGATCGGAATGTACCGTCACGTCGGCTGTTCCGCCGCCTGCATGGATGACCATATTGATCTCTCCCTCGTACATGGCGATCGAAACGCGACGGATGATCTCGGGAGAGATCCCGAGCTGACGGAGATTCTTCTTCATCGAAAGCGAGGCCTCCCCCGCTGAGGTGAAGTTGTCACCGTCCACGTCAAAATGAAAGGTTAATGGCTCGCCCATCTCAGTTTGCCTCGCTCAGGCGGAGTCCGTCGGCATACAGCACGCCGCACGCCTCATACATCCGCTTGGACGTCTTCATCACGACCAGCCCCGAATCCTCGGCAAGCGCGAGCATCTCCGGGGTGGGAGCCTTGCTTCGCACGAATACGATGCAACGCATATCCATCATCACGGCGGTTCGCACCACCTGAGGATTCACAAGACCCGTGAGGAGCACTGCCTGATCCTTTACGTAGGCAAGCACGTCGCTCATCATGTCGCTTCCGCACGCCGAATGGACCTCGGACTCAAGGAGCTCGGCGCCGCAGCAAACCTCGGCGGCAAGAAGCTCCGCAACCCGTTTCATTTTCATATCGTTATCCAGCCTTTTCTGCCGAGAGGGAAACTCCCGACGAACTCAGTACTTCGCGAGGATCCCCTTCATCTGGTCGGGAACGAGACGGCCGTACACGTCGTTGTTGATGGTAAGAACGGGAGCAAGTCCGCATGCGCCGATGCAACGGGTTGCATCCACGCTGTACTTACCGTCGGCAGAGGTCTCACCGGCGCCAACGCCGACGAGCTCAACGATCTTATCGAGAAGGTCGCCCGAGCCCTTGACGTAGCAAGCGGTGCCAAGGCAAACGGCGATTGCGACCTCGCCCTTCGGGTTAAGAGCAAACTGTGCGTAGAAGGTCGAGATTCCATAGACCTCCTCAAGCGGAACGTCCATCTTCAGAGCGATGTAATTCTGAACCTCGATCGGCAGATAACCGTAGATCTCCTGCGCCTGCTGCATGACCGGCATCAGAGCGCCCTGCTGACCCTTGTGTGCGGCGATCACCTCGTCGAGCTTTGCTCTCTGCTCCTCGGTGCCCTTGAACGCAACGTTGCTGATTTTCTTTTTCATGATCGTAGACTCCTTTTCGGATTTTCTAATACAGATTACGTTGATTTAATCATACGAATACATTATACAACATTTTTTCTTGATTGTCTATATATTTTTGTCAAAAAAACACGAATTGTCAAAAATTTCTCAATTTTCACGGGGTTTTCATTTTTTCTTTGGTCCTGCTGCCTCAAATGAGAAAAAATCAAGCAAAAAAAGGGGGCTTCCCGCGCGCCCTTGGCACGGGAAGCACCCCTTCGGTTATTCGGAAATCGGGAGGGATCGCTCGATCTCATCCGCGAAGGCGTCGAGATAATCGACCTCGGCAAGCTCGATCACGCCCTTATCGCAAAGGGCGGCAAGCGCGGGATCAAGCGGCATCCTCGCCGACAGCGGGATCTCGTTGCGCTCTGCGAGCTCCTTGACCTTGCTCTCTCCGAACACGTGAAGCTCCTTGCCGCAATCGGGGCACTTCACGAAGCTGTAGTTCTCGACAAGACCAAGGACGGGAATATTCATCATCTTCGCCATTCTGACCGCCTTCTCAACGATCATCGAAACGAGCTCCTGAGGGGAGGTAACGATCACGATGCCCGCGAGAGGAAGGCTCTGGAAGACCGTCAGCGGAACGTCACCGGTTCCGGGAGGCATATCGACGAACATATAGTCGACCTCGTCCCAGACGACGTCGCTCCAGAACTGCTTGACGGCGCCCGCAATGACGGGACCGCGCCAGACGACCGGCTTAGTCTCCTCGTCAACGAGAAGGTTGAGCGACATGATCTCAATACCGGTCTTGCTCTTCGGGGGATACATTCCATTCTCGCTTCCCTCGACGCACCCCGTGGGGATACCGAAGGAGCGAGGGATCGACGGCCCCGTGATATCGGCGTCAAGGATCGCCGTACGGTAGCCCTTTCTCTGCATCAGCGTTGCAAGCAGAGAGGTAACGAGAGATTTGCCGACGCCGCCCTTGCCGCTGACGACACCGATGACGTGGCGAATGCTCGACGAGGCGTTCTCGGGGGCAAGGAGCGATTCCTTAGCCTTCGAGTCGCACTTAGACGAGCAGGTGGAGCAGTTATGTGTGCATTCTGCCATGATGCTTGAAGGTCCTTTCTTTTCTGCGGTCAGATGCTGTCGACCGCGATCTTTTTGTCCGAAACCGAGAGATGGATGCCCGAGATGCCGTCCTTGTAGCCGGCGATCACGGCGTTTGCGATCGGATCCTCGATCTTCGTTTCGATATAGCGGCGCATATTGCGCGCGCCGAACTTCAGGGAATACGACTCGTCTGCAACGAGCGCCGGCACCTCGTCCGAGTAGCTCAGACGGATGCCCTTGCGACAGAGAACCTCGGAAAGCTCCCCGAGCATGATGCGAGCGATCGAAACGAAGTCTCCCCTGTCAAGAGAGCGGAAGGTAACGATCTCGTCAACGCGGTTGATAAACTCGGGCCGCAAAAAGGAGAGGAGTGCTCGCTCGGTCCTTTCCTTCCCTTGCGCCCCCGCACCCTCTGCAAAGCCGCAAACGGCGCTTGCATGATCGGAGCCGGCGTTGGTTGTCATGATAATGACGGTATTCTCAAAGTTGACGACCCTTCCCGAGGCGTCGGTCACGCGGCCGTCGTCAAGGATCTGAAGAAGCACGTTGAGAACGTCGGGATGCGCCTTCTCGATCTCGTCAAAGAGCACCACCGAGTAGGGTCTGCGGCGGATCTTCTCGGTCAGCTGCCCTGCCTCGTCGTACCCGACGTAGCCGGGGGGAGCACCGATGATGCGCGAGACCGAATGCTTTTCCATATACTCCGACATATCGAGTCGGATCAGGGTATCGGGTTGCTTAAAGAGGGCTGCCGCAAGCACCTTGACGAGCTCGGTCTTGCCAACGCCGGTCGGTCCCGCAAAGATCATCGATACGGGACTGCGCCGGGTCGAAACGCCCGCGCGCTTACGTCGGATGGCACGAACGACGGCGGAAACCG
>JAFYMH010000115.1 GCA_017556685.1 Clostridia bacterium
CGTGGACGATAAAGGAAAGGGCGTCGACAGGATCTCCGTTGAGGAGGAAGTCAAGCTTGACAAGCTTGCTCGCGCGGTACTCAAGGAACTCGTAATCAAGCGAGGCGTAGCCCTTGCTTCGGCTCTTGAGCGCATCAAAGAAATCATAGATGATCTCGTTGAGCGGCAGGATATAATGAAGCTCAACGCGGGTTTCCTCAAGATACTTCATATCAATGAACTCGCCGCGTCGGTCCTGGCAGAGATCCATCAGACCGCCGATATAGTCGGTCGGGGTGATGATGCTTGCGCGAACGACCGGCTCTGCCGCCTCGGCGATCTCCTCGGGGGCAGGATAGTTCGAGGGGTTATCAATATAACGCTCCTCGCCGTTTACACAGCGCACGCGGTAGATAACGCTCGGGGCTGTGGTGATGAGGTCGAAATTGAATTCTCTCTCAAGGCGCTCCTCGATGATCTCCATGTGCAGAAGTCCAAGAAAGCCGCAACGGAAGCCAAAGCCGAGCGCCGCCGAGGTTTCGGGCTCAAAGCTGAGCGCCGCATCGTTGAGGCGCAGCTTTTCAAGCGCGTCGCGCAGGTCTCCATAGCGCGCGCCGTCCTCGGGATAGATTCCCGCATAGACCATCGGGCGTGCGGGGCGAAAGCCGGGGAGCGCCTCGGCGCATCCGCCCGCGGCGTGGGTCACGGTATCGCCGACGCGGGTCTCGCTGACCTCCTTGATCGAGGCAGTAAAGTACCCGACGTCACCGGCCGAGAGGCTCATAGACTTACTGAGCCCAAACGATCCGAGCGTGCCGACCTCGGCAACGTCAAAGGTCGCGCCCGTGCTCATCATGCGGATGCGGTCGCCGACCGAAAGCTTTCCGTCGATGACGCGGATGCAGACGACGACGCCGAGATAGCTATCGTAATGCGAATCGAAGATCAGGCATTTCAGAGGGGCATCCTCGTCGCCGTCGGGGGCGGGAATGCGCGTGACAATCTGCTCAAGCACCTGCTCGATGTTGAGTCCCATCTTGGCGGATACGGCAGGACAGTCCTCGGCATCGATGCCGATCACGTCCTCGATCTCGTCCCTTGCTCTCTTGACGTCGGCGGAGGGGAGATCGATCTTATTGATGACGGGAAGGATCTCGAGATCGTTTTCAACGGCAAGATAGGCGTTGGCAAGGGTCTGCGCCTCAACACCCTGGGTCGCGTCAACGACGAGAAGCGCTCCCTCGCAGGCGCAGAGCGAGCGGGAGACCTCGTAGCCAAAGTCGACGTGACCGGGCGTGTCGATCAGATTGAACTGATAGTCAAGCCCGTCCGAGGCGCGATAGGAGAGGCGCACGGCACGCGCCTTGATGGTGATGCCGCGCTCACGCTCGAGATCCATGTTGTCGAGCAGCTGCTCCTCCATGTTATGCGCCGAGACGGCGCCGGTCTTTTCAAGAATACGGTCGGCAAGGGTTGACTTGCCGTGATCAATATGTGCGATGATCGAAAAATTTCGGATCCTTTTTTGTCTGTCGGTCACTTTGCTTCTCCTTTGGAGATTTGTCAAACGAGGGCTCTTGCCCCCTCCTTGATCGCCTCTACAGCCGCACTCGCGCTCTCGGCGTCGGGCCCCGAGACGAGCAGATAGACCTTGATCTTCGGCTCGGTGCCCGAGGGGCGGACGATGACCCTTGCACCCGATGCAAGACGGAAGGCAAGGACGTCGCTTTTGGGGAGTCCGGTCTCTCCCTCGCCCCCGTCAAGGAGCGAGACGACCTTACCCGAGAGGTAGTCGGAAACCGAGACGACGGCATCCGAGCCGATCTCTCGGGGAGACTCGGACCTTAGTCGCCGCATGGTCTCTCGGCGGCGCTCGATCCCGTCAAGTCCCTCCATATAGATCTCGATATTGCTCTCAAGATAAACGCCGTAGCTCGCATAAAGGCGCTCGAGCGCGTCGCAAAGGGTCATCCCCTCGGCGCGGTAGGCGGCGGTCATCTCTGTGATCATCATTGCGGCACCGACGGCATCCTTATCGCGCGCATAGCTTCCGAAAAGATAGCCGTAGCTCTCCTCAAAGCCCATGAGGAAGGCGCCGGGTCTTGCCGATCTTTCATAGCTGTAAATGACCTCGCCGATATACTTAAAGCCCGTGAGCACGTCGTGAAGCACGACCCCCTCCCTCTCGGCGATGGCGTCGGCAAGGGGGGTTGAGACGACGCTCTTGACGGCGTAGTCAAGGGGGGTGAGCCGCCCCTGCCGTCTTCTGCCGCGAATGACGTAATCAAGCAAAAGCGCCCCCATCTGGTTGCCCGTGATCGTCCTAAAGGAGCCGTCGGAGGTGCGGCAGACGACACCGATTCGGTCGGCGTCGGGATCGGTTGCGATCACGAGATCTGAGCCGACCTCGTTTGCAATACGGATGCCGTCGGCAAAAACGTCGGCGTATTCGGGGTTCGGCTTCTTGACGGTCGGGAAATTGCCGTCAAGGGTCATCTGTGAATCGACCGTATAAAGCTTTTTGAGTCCCATACGGGAAAGGATCTCGGGCACGAGGCGATGCCCCGCGCCGTGAAGCGGCGTATAGACGATGGCAAGCGAATCCGAAACGGCAGGCACCGCCGAAGGGTCTACCGCCGTCTCGAGCACGGCGGCAAGATACCGCTCGTCATAATCCTCTCCGAGAAGCGTGACAAGGCCTCGCTCGATCGCACCCAAGAGCGAAAGGCGCGGGATCGAGCCGAGCGGATCGATCTCCCCCATCGCACCTGCGACCACGTCTGCCTGCAGAGGGGAGATCTGCGCGCCGTCCTCCCAATACGCCTTATAGCCGTTATATTCCTTCGGGTTATGCGAGGCGGTGATGTTGATGCCCGCGATCGCACCGAGGTCGCGCACGGCAAAGGAAAGCTCGGGGGTCGGGCGCACGCCGTCAAACAGATAGGCTCTGACGCCTCGCTCGGCAAGCACGCACGCCGAGATCTCGGCAAAGCTACGGGAATTGTTTCGGCTGTCATAGGCGATCGCAACGCCTCTTTTCTCACCGCCCGCATCGAGAACGAGCTTTGCCATGGCGGCGCTCGCCGCAGCGACGGTAAAGCGGTTCATCGAGCCGATCCCAAGCTCCATCGTTGAGCGAAGCCCCGCCGTTCCGAAGCTCATCGGACAGGAGAAGCGGAGTCGGATCGACTCCTCGTCCTCCAAAATAGAAAGAAGCTCGTCTTTTTCGCCCAGGGTCAACTCCTCTGATGAAAGCCATCTATGATATTCGACACTCGCTTGTGACGTCATGTTCAGTTCCTTTCGCAAAAAATCAAAGGGTCTCTTTCGCCTCGCGAAGAGCCGCCGCGAGCTGGTCGGGGCAGGAGGTTCCCTTTCCTCCGCAGTCGATCCCCTCAAGACGGGCGATCACGTCGTCGATCTTCATACCCTGAACGAGCGCCGAGATCCCCTTGGTATTTCCCATACAGCCGCGCACGAAGATCGCCTCCTTGACGGTGTCTCCCTCAAGGGTGATACGGATCTCTCGCGAGCAGGTTCCCTTCGTGGTATAAATATACTGCTTTTCCATCGTTTTATTCTCCTTTTCGTTTAAAGTCAAGCCTTCCCGTGGCGAACGAGGGTATCGATCTCGCCGCTCGGAATCAGCGTCATGTAGGCAACCGTAAAGGGGACGAGTCCTGCCCTTGTAACCGAAACCGAGGCTCTCAGCCGTCCTGCCTCGCTCTCAAGCGAAAGCACCTCGCTGTGAGAGGCGCGCACAAGCGCAAGAAAAAGGTCGAGCGAGGACGGGGCAAGCGACGGCAGACGAAGCTCGAGCAAAAGCCGCTCTCCGCTCGGCATCAGAAAATCGCGGCAGCAGAGCGCGTAGGTCAAAGACGCGCCGTCAGCGCGCTCGACCGAGGCAAGCGAAACGACCCGAAGGCCTCCCTCCTCCCTTTGCCGTCTGACAGAGCGGACGGGATTTCCCTCTCCGTCTGCATACGGCAGGATGCAGAAATCGAAGCTTCCTCCCGAAACGCCGTCAACGGCATCCGAGACGGTATCGCTATACCGAACGGTAGGGCTCGGCAGACGCGCGGTCAGAAGCGAATAGGCGGCGTCGCACAGCCCCTGCCGAACGTAGGTGATCCGCATCCCTCCGCTGTGAAGCGGAAGCACACGGGCGATCGGAAGCCCGAGATAGCGGCTGAGAAGAAGGGCGAACTGCGCCGTCTCGGAGGCGGATAGCCCCTCGGGCGCACGGCATCTTGCAAGGCAGTCAACAAGCTCCTCTCCGTTGGCAAGCCCTGCGAGAATCCCGTCGGCGCTCACCGCCGCCGCATCGTCAAGATAGAAGGCGCGGCGCGCCGAGACGCGCGATGCCTCCTCCTCGGACGAAAGAAGATTTTTCTTTACCGTTTCTCCTGCCATCAGAGCGCACC
>JAFYMH010000116.1 GCA_017556685.1 Clostridia bacterium
AATCGAAGTTCTTCTTCCGCAGATCCTCAAGGATCGCTCCGAGGTCTGAGGACGGCGGGGAGGAGAAGAAGTGATCGGCGCACCGACCGAGGTCCTTGCAGAGCTCGTGCGTGAGACGGCAGAGCGCGAATGCCTTCGCCGCCTCGTGCTTTCAAAGCCGCTTTCAAGGGACGGCGAGCTTCCAAGGAAGATCTCGGCGCGCCTGACGCTTCATCGCGGCCGCCGAGTGCTCTATTTTGAGGAGTCCTATCCGACGGGGCGCGTTCGCCAGTTTGCGCTTTCCACGTCCGAGCTTTTGTCGGCTCTGCCGCCGCTTTTTGCACGATACGGGCAGATCGATCTTCTGACCTCACTTGGCGACGCCGCACTGCTTCGCTCGGCAAAGGGAAGTGAGACCCTTCGCGGAGAGCGCCAGCTTCGGGCGCATCTTGCCGAGCCGGCAGGGGAGGGGCTCTCGCTTCTCGAGCCGCTTGAAAGAGAGCCGAAGCGCATCCTTGTCGGAAACGAGCCCTTTCTGTTTGCCCTCGGCATTTCTGATAAGAATGGGCGCGTGCACGACAAGCGCCAGGCGAAATTCCGTCAGATCAACCGCTTTCTTGAATACGTTGCCGAGCTTTACGGTCGGCTTCCCTCGGGGGATGCCCCCCTTCTCGTCTACGATCTCTGTTGCGGAAAGAGCTATCTTTCCTTCGCGCTTTATCATTACCTTACGGCGGTGAGATCTCGCCGCGTTTTCCTTCTCGGCATGGATCTTAAGGACGACGTCATGTCGGATTGCCGACGGATCGCTCTGCAATGCGGCTTCGGGGAAGCCACGTCTGACGGCGCACCGATCGGAATGCGCTTTCTGTCGGGCGACGTCCGTGCGCTTCCGAAGGATCGCGCGCCCGATCTTGTCGTATCGCTTCACGCCTGCGACGTCGCAACCGATATCGTCCTGTCAAGCGCCGCCTCGCTCGGTGCCTCGGTGATCCTTTCGACCCCCTGCTGTCATAGGTATCTTGGAGAGCGCCTTCCGGGAGAGAAGAACTCGCCCCTTTCCTTCATCCTTTCCCGTCCGAAGCTTCGCTTGAAGCTTGCCGAGGCGGCAACCGATGCGATCAGGTGCCTGTATCTTGAGGCGCTCGGCTATCGCGTTGATGCAACCGAGCTCGTCGACCCCGACGATACCCCGAAAAATACTCTGATCCGCGCCTACCGCACGCAGACCTCGGCAAAAAGGCTTGCCGAAAAAAGGCGGGAGCTCCGAGCTGCCCTGACCTTCCTGCTCGGCGAGGGGGCGGATGCGTATATTGCCGAAACGTTCGGGGAATTTCCGAAGGGAGATGCCGAAAATGTACCTGATTGACCGAAAAGTTGCCTCGCCCGACGAAATGCGCCGCCTCGCTTGCGAGATCGCAGAGCATCTGCGCGAGGCTCTTGAAGCGGAAAAGACCGTTACCGTTTGCCTAAATGGGGAAATGGGGGTCGGGAAAACCACGCTTGCGGCGGGGGTTTCGGCTGAATTTGGCGTTCTGCGCGCCAAAAGCCCCACCTACACCGTCGTTAACGAGTATCGCGGAGAAGTCCCGATCTTTCATTTTGATTTCTATCGGCTTGCCGATGAGGACGATCTTGCCTCGATCGGCTTTGACGATTATCTGTCGCGCCATGCTCTGCTTTTGATCGAGTGGAGCGAGCTTTTGCCGAGCGCGATCCCGCCCGATGCCTTTTATATCCGCATTGAGCGGACCGACGGCGACACGGGACGGCGCGTTTTGCTTTGGAGAGGAGAGAGCTTATGACGACCCTGGCAATCGACACGACGGCAAAGGAGGTTTCGGCGGCGGTCCTTCGGGACGGCGCCGTCCTTTCGGAGGCGCGCGCCTCGGCGGCGAGAAGCGGAAGCGAGGTGCTCATGCCCCTCGTTGAGGCGATCCTTTCTGCCGCAAGGGCGGATATCTCCTCCCTTGATCTTCTTGCGGTCGCGGTCGGACCCGGCTCCTTTACGGGGGTGCGCGTCGGCGTTGCGCTTGCAAAGGGGCTTGGCTTTGGCAGGGATCTGCTTGCCGCCCCCGTTTCGACGACCGAGGCGCTTGCCGAAAATCTGTTTCCGATGAAGGGGCTTTACTGTCCCGTCATGGATGCCAGACGCGGCGAGGTCTATAACGCCCTCTTTCGCGCCGAGGGAGGACGCCTTTGCCGTCTTACCCCCGATCGCGCCATCTCCCCCGAGGCACTTGCCAAGGAGCTTAGCGAGCAGTATTCGCAAGAGACGGTCCTTCTTGTCGGTGACGGCGTTTACGTTGCCGAGCCGATCCTTGCAGAAAAGGGCGTCTCGCTTGGCGACGTCCCTCCCTCGCTGAAAAGACATTCGGCGGCGTCGGTCGCGCGTGTCGGAGAGCGAATGCGGGACGCGGGGCTTGCCGTTTCCCCCGATCTTCTCTCGCCGACCTATCTGCGCGAGGCGCAGGCAGACGAGGCAAAGCGAAACGGATGAGAGTCTTATCAGAACACGATAATATAAAGGAAGAGAAATCGCATGAAAAGAACGATCTACATTGGGGCTGACAGTGCAGGCTATCTCCTGAAGGAGGAGCTTAAGGCGCATCTTGCCGAGCTTGGCTACGAAACGGTCGATATGGGAACCGACAGCACCGCCTCCTGCCATTACCCCGAGTTTGCCGAAAAGGTCTGCACGGCGGTTGCCGAAAAAAGCGACGAGCGCTTTGGCATCCTCGTTTGCGGAACCGGCATCGGCATGAGCATGTGCGCCAATAAGCATCGCGGCATCCGCGCGGCACTCTGCTCGGATACCTATAGCGCACGCCTGACGAGAAACCACAACGATGCCAACGTCCTTTGCATGGGCGCGCGCGTCATCGGCTCCTGCCTTGCCATCGATATCCTCGACAGCTTCCTCTCCGCCGACTTTGAGGGCGGACGGCACGCACTCCGCGTCGATATGATGATGGCGATCGAGGGGTAACGCCCCCTACCTTTTTGATCTCGCTTGCTTTCGAGAGAAAATGCCTCCCTTGTGCAAAGATTACCTTTCGGGAAGTAGAAAACGCCACCCTTGTGTAAAGATTATCTTCCGGGAAGTAGAAAAAGCCTCCCTTGTGCAAAGGGAGGTGGCACGCGAAGCGTGACGGAGGGATTGTAATGCAAAGAAAACACAATAAAGAGATTGTTCCGGCTGCAAAAATGCTGCGAAAGAATATGACAAAAGAGGAAAAGCATCTTTGGTATGATTTTTTGCGCGCCTATCCCGTTCGTTTCTCTCGACAAAAGGTTCTCGGAAAGTATATAGCAGATTTCTACTGTGCAAAGGCAAAACTCGTCATCGAGCTTGACGGCTCAGGGCATTATACAGAGCAAGGAAAGCTACACGACGAAAAAAGAACCGATTTTCTTGAAGAATACGGTTTAACGGTTGTCAGAATTCCAAATACAGAAATACACAAAAACTTTCGCGGTGTTTGCGAATATATTGATCGTCTCGTAGAACAATCCCTCACCGCCTTCGGCGGAGCTCCCTTTGCACAAGGGAGCCTTGACACAGCGCGGTAAAGAAAACAGGTGCTACGCCTACGCGCAGCACCTGTTTTCTTCGTTTTTCGTTCGGTTGTGCCGAAGGGAAGAAGCCCCATTCGTTTTTCTGAAAGGAAGCAGCCTATTTTTCAGAGCTCGGTGTCGGCTGAAACAAACCGATCGCGCACTCCGACGTACACGTCGTTCAGGATCCTGCTGATCCTCTCGCGGTCGAGCGTGAGATACGAGCTTGCGATCATCGAGGCGATCCCGTGTACGGTTCCCCACATCTCAAGGTGAAACAGCTCGGCCTCGGCCTCGGTAAGCCCCGTCTTGCGTCGGATGATCTCAATTAAGGGAGCCCACTCCTCGAAAAAGCCCTTCTCCTCCTCGGCTCTGTCCGAGGTGAAGAGAAGCTTGAAAAGCGACTTCTCCTCGCTTGCAAAGCGGATATACGCCATACCGTTTGCCTTGTAGGGGGAGTAGCGCCCCGAGGCGATCTCCTCGCGAAGGATCCCCTGGTAGAGATGGTATGCCTCGCCCGCAACGTCGTCAAGCAGCGCCTGCATGCTCTCATAATTTGAAAAGATCGGCTGCGTCGAGCATCCGAGCGCTGCGGCAAGCGCCCTTGCGTTGAGCGCCTCAGCTCCGCCCTCGCGAACGAGCGCAACGGCAGCCTTGAGAATCGATTCCCCCGTGATCCTTGCCTTCGGCGGCATGGCATCTCCTCCTTGTGCGACGTTTATAACTATTGTTATAACTATCATTATTTTAGCACGGTAAGCGAGACCGTGTCAA
>JAFYMH010000117.1 GCA_017556685.1 Clostridia bacterium
GCCGTTATCCGCGTCAGCGGAGGCGATGCGATCAAAATTGCCGAAAAATGCTTTCGCCCGAGGGGGGGCGCTACCGTCAGTGAGCTTCCCGCGCGCTCGGCGGTCTATGGGGATATCCTATCGGGGGGCGTATGTATTGACGACGGGATCCTGACGGTCTTTCGCGCGCCGCACTCCTATACGGGAGAGGATACCGTCGAGATTTCCTGCCATGGCGGACGCCTGATCCAAGCAAAGGTCCTCGAGGGGCTTTTTTCAGCCGGCGCAACTCCTGCGGGCCCCGGGGAATTCACGCGGCGTGCCGTCCTTTCGGGGCGACTCTCGCTAAGTGACGCCGAGGCGGTCGGAGCGCTCATTGACGCCGAAACCGACGCACAGCTTCTTCTTTCTGCAAAAGAGTCCCGCTCTCATTTGACAAGCCGTCTTGAGGAGATCACGGGGGAGCTGCTTCGCGTTCTCAGCATCCATTTCTCGGACTTCGACTTCCCCGACGAGGATCCGGTCGACTCGAGCGCCAAAACAACCCTCAAGTGGCTACGCAAGATCAAGGACGATATTGATACGCTCATCAGCACCTACCCAACGGGACGCGCCGTCAGTACGGGGGTCCGCGCGGCGCTCGTCGGACGTCCGAACGTTGGAAAAAGCTCGATCTATAACGCCCTTGTCGGCGAGGAGGCGGCGATCGTTACCCCCCTTGCGGGAACGACGCGCGACGTGCTTGAAAAGCGGATCTCGATCGGCCCCATGCTCCTTGACCTTTCGGACACGGCGGGCATCCGCGAAAGCGACGACCCGATCGAGCAGATCGGGGTCGAGCGAAGCCAAAGGCGCCTTTATGATGCCGATGCGATCCTGCTCGTTCTCGATCGCTCCGAGAAGCTCACGAGGGAGGATCTTCGGCTGATCGATCTCGCGCAAAAAAGTCGAAAAACCCCTATCCTTCTGCTCAGCAAATGCGATCTCCCTGCCGCGTTCACAAGGGCGGACGTGCCGTGCGAGTCCCCTTACGTGCTTGAGGTTTCGTCTGCAAGCGGCGTTGGCATTGAGGATCTGAAGGCCCTTCTTCTCAGACTCTTTTGCGACGAGTCGATCAGGCTCGGCGAAACGGCGATCCTAACGACCGCGCGTCAGATGGCGTCGCTCTCGGAGGCATCCGAGAGTCTTTCGGGGGCGATCTTTGATTTTGCAAACGACGTCCCGACCGACGCCGCCGTAAGCGGCGTCGAGCGGGCTCTCTCCGCCGTTATGAAAACGAGCGGACGGCTTGTGAGCGAGGAAGTGGTCGATACGATCTTCAAAAACTTCTGCGTCGGGAAATGACGGTCAGTTTCGTCTTCCGCTTCTCTCTCGGTCGCGGTCCTTCGGCATCAGAAGGAAAATGAAAAGCACGGCGAGCGCGCCGATCCCAACGGCGATGAGGATCCCCCAGACCGTACCGCTGATCCCACCGTCGACGGCATCGTCGACAACCTCATCGGCACTCGGCGTGCGCGCACCGTCGGTGACTCTGCCGTCCTTGGCATGGCCGTCGCGGATCACGCCGTCATCTGCGTGCGGCATCATATCATCCATCATCTTGGACAGCTTCCCCTCGCGCGGCATCACGTCATCGACCGCCGAGCGCATTCCGCTCCCGTCTGTGTGATGCGGCAAGAGCTCTGCCGAGGCACCGAATGCCGTCAAAGCAAAAAGCGAAGCGAGCATGACAAGCGAGAGCAATCTTTTGCAGTTTTTCATGACAAACCCCTTTCTTTTGGAATGTGGTCGTAGTATGCGCGAGCCCTCTGCGCTCTATGAAAGGAACTTTTTATGGAAACCAAGCGATTTCAAAAAAATGACAGCGGATTTCTCTGCGCAAGCTGCGGAAAAGAGGTTTTGCCGCTCGGGTACACCTCGCGCAACCATTGTCCCTTCTGCCTCTGTTCTCTGCACGTCGATATTCTGCCGGGCGACCGCCAAAATCCCTGCGGCGGTATTCTCCGCCCCATCAGAAGCGAGCCCGACAATAAAAAGGGCTTTATCATTACGCACCGCTGCGAGAGGTGCGGCGCGACGGTCCGCAACAAGGCGGCACACGAGGCAAAGGTCCAGCCCGACGATATGGATCTCTTGATCCGTCTCACTGCCGGCGCGCTTTGAGTGAAGAAATAAAAAAGCAACAGCCGACGCTTCGTGCACGAAGCGTCGGCTGTTTCGATTCATCAAAAACAAAGCCGCCTTGCAGGGCGGCTTTTACTGTTCTATTTCCAATTCCTCGGAGGAAAAAATCACATCGTCCAAAAACTCGGTCAAGGACATCCCAAAGCCCTTTGCCAGCATGATCACTGTGCTTAGAGTCACTGTTTTGTTCCGTCCGTTCATGATGCATTGCATGCTTCCGTGCTGGATACCCGATTCTTGCTCCAATCGGTATTGAGATATCCCCTTTTCTCTTAACAGAGCGGAAATACGCTTTGCTACCGCGTCATTTACCGTCAAGCCGATCCCTCCAACCAGAAGATTTCACTCGGTAGATTTACCTACTTATATATTTTATCAATATTTTGAAAAAATATAAGAAGGTATACCTACATACCTTGATTTTTCGAAAGCGCCGTGTTATCATATGTAGGTATACCTTCGTAAAATAGGGGGACCGGCAATATGATCGTAACCTTTTGCGGACACGCTCGATTTAAGGGATCGGTCGAATATGAGCAGAAAATACTTTCCTTTCTGAAGGAAACCGTTGCAGATCGGGAAGCCGATTTCTATTTAGGCGGCTATGGTGACTTTGACCGTTTTGCATACGGTTGTTGCAAAGCGTATAAGAAAACGCATCCGAAGGTCTCACTCGTTTTCGTTACGCCCTATCGGGAATCGGAATATCTGAAGCACCGTTTCGACAACGAAAATGCACCTTATGACCTTATACTCTATCCCGAGCTTGAGAATAAGCCCAAGCGATACGCGATCACCTACCGAAACAGATATATGGTGGAGGTGGCAGATTACATAATCGCCTACGTCACACACGATTGGGGAGGCGCATATGCGACCTATCAGCACGCCAAAAAGAAGGGCAAAACCGTTTTTAACCTTGCAAAATTCGAGAAGTAGCCCCCCCTCGTCTTCATGGTTGTTTGACGGTGACGATGTAGCCTCCGAGGTTGGTGCCCGAGACGGTATAAGCGGCGGATTTGGGAAGACGGATCTCCTTTCCGCCGCCCTTTTTGTCGGGGACGAAAAAGACCTCGTAGGTGGCGCCTCCGTACTTGACGGCGAGGGGGTTTTCCGCAGTTTTCTCCTTGATCTGCGTTAGGTACTCGGACAGAGTCATGCCGTTTTGAAAAAGGTAGGCGGCGTGGGGCGTGCCGAGATAGCGAAGCATTCCGCTCGGATCGACCGCAAAGCCGTAATGCGGAGCGTTCGAGGCGAGCCACGCGTAAAAGGCGGCGGCAAGGGGATTTTCAAGCGTGACGGCTGTCATTTCGTCCCCCTTTGGCACGAGCAGAGAGAGCATCACGCCGTATCCGCCGGCAAGCGGACTGATCGCCTCTGCCGACTCGACCCCTGCCGTGACGATCGGGAGGGTATAGCTCGCGTTGGCGGCGGCGTATGCACGGAGCATTTCGGAGAGCGCCAAAACGACCTCGGCGTTCGCACGCACCGAGGGGTCGGACACGGCAAAGCTTGTCCCTGCATACTTCTCAAGCAGAACGGCACTGCAAACCGCTCTCTCGAGCGCATCGCCCGAGACGGCGTGCAGAGCATCCGAGAGGGCAAGCGGACCGCTATCCTCGCCGATGAGAAAGACCGCTTTGGTATCGCCCTCCTCCCTCTTTCTTGCGCTCGCGTTTGCCCCCGGGAGCAAGATCGCAAAGATCGCCAGCATCGTGATGACCCCGATGGCGGAGAGCAGATAGAGCGCACCTCTCGTCTTTTTTTCCTGTTCCATTTTCGTATCTCCTTTCGTTTATGATCTTCGGCAAAGTTCGACAGAATCAAAAGGTGGGCGTCTTGCGACGCCCACCTTCAGTGGCTTTTTGAGTTTTTCGTGCCGTCAAATATGAAAGGCACTCTTTGAATTACTTATCGGCATCCCTAATCGACAGGTTGTGTCTGCCCTTCTCGTCGGTGCCAAGATACTTGACACGGACGCGGTCGCCGACGTTTACAACGTCCTCGACCTTCTCGGTACGCTTGTTGTCAAGCTTCGAGATGTGGACCATGCCCTCCTTACCGGGAGCGTACTCAACGAACGCGCCGATCGGGATGATTCTGGTGACGGTTGCATCGTAGGTCTCACCGACGACAGGCTCGAAAACGATCGCCTCAATGATGGTTCTTGCCATATTGATGCTCTCCTGCTTCACGGCCGAAACGAAGATGGTTCCGTCATCCTCGATGTCGATCTTGGCACCGGTATCGGCAACGATCTTCTGAATGACCTTTCCGCCGCTTCCGATGACCTCGCGGATCTTATCGGGATTGATGTGCATGGTGATCATCTTGGGCGCATACTCGGAAACCTCGGCGCGAGGTGCCTCGATTGCCTTCAGAATGACCTCGTCGATGATATAGTCACGGCCCTTATGGGTGGTGACGAGCGCCTCGCGGATGATCTCGGGGGTCAGACCGTCGATCTTCAGATCCCTCTGGATCGAGGTGATACCCTTGTGAGTACCTGCAACCTGGAAGTCCATAGGGCCATTGAAGTCCTCAAGACGCTGAATGTCGATCATGGTGGTCCAGGAGCCGTCCTCCTCGGTGATCAGACCGCAGGAGATACCTGCAACAGGCGCCTTGATCGGAACGCCGGCGTCCATCAGAGCGAGGGTCGAGCCGCAGACCGATGCCTGCGAGGTGGATCCGTTCGAGCTAACGACCTCGCTGACGAGGCGGATCGCATAGGGGAACTCCTCAACCGAGGGGAGAACCGGGATGAGCGAGCGCTCAGCGAGCGCACCGTGACCGATCTCGCGGCGTCCGGGGCTACGGGCTGCCTTTGCCTCACCCGTCGAGTAGCCGGGCATATTGTACTGGTGCATATAGCGCTTGGAGGTCTCCTCATCGATACCGTCGAGCTTCTGCGCCTCGTCGGCGGAGCCGAGGGTTGCGATCGTCAGAACCTGCGTCTGACCGCGCGTGAAGAGTCCCGAGCCGTGCGTACGGGGGAGAAGTCCGACCTCTGCGGAAAGGGGACGGATCTCGTCCATGGCACGTCCGTCAACGCGCTTCTTATCGTTGATGAGCCAGCGGCGAACGATCTTCTTCTGAATCTTATAGATCAGCTCTGCAAGCTGAACCGAGAGATTCGGATACTTCTCGCCGAAGGTTGCGGAGATGTCCTCGATGATGGGCTGAAGCTTTGCATCGCGAACGTTCTTATCGTCGGTGTCGAGTGCTTCCATAACGCGAGTCTCGCAGTATGCGAAGATCTCGTCGAACATCTCGTGATCAAGCTCACCCGAGGTGTATGCAAACTTAGGCTTGCCAACCTCCTTGATGATACCGTCAATGAAGGTGAGAAGTCCGCGAATGACCTCGTGTGCACGCATGATGGCGCCGAACATCTCGTCATCCGAGATCTCGTTTGCACCTGCCTCGATCATGACGACCTTTGCCTCACTTGCGGCAACCGTCAGCTCGAGGTCGCTAATCTTGCGCTCCTCTGCCGTGGGGTTAACGACGTACTTCCCGTCGACCATGCCCATGAACACGCCGCCGATCGGGCCGTTCCACGGGATGTCCGAGATGGAGAGAGCAATCGAGGCACCGATCATTGCGGTGATCTCGGGGGAGCAATCCTGATCCACCGACATGACCTCGAGAGCGATCGAAACGTCGTTACGCAGATCCTTGGGGAACAGGGGGCGGATCGGGCGGTCGATGACACGCGAGGTGAGAACCGCCTTCTCCGAGGGCTTACCCTCTCTCTTGAGGTAGCCGCCGGGGATCTTACCGACCGAGTACATCTTCTCGTTGTAATCGACCGACAGGGGCAAAAAGTCAATGCCGTCGCGGGGTGCGGCGGATGCGGTCGCGCAGGCGAGCACCGCGGTATCACCGTACCGAACGAGGCAGGAGCCGTTTGCCAGACCTGCAAGCTTGCCGATCTCAACGACAAGGGGTCTGCCCGCGAAGTTATAGCGGTAGACCTTGTAGTTGTCAAAGGATTTTGCTGATGATTTCATCTTGAAACCTCCTATTATTTTTTCGGACAGGAGGACATAGCACTTAAAGAGTTGCCGCAGACGGTGCGACCCCTTTTTAATTGCTACCTCCGCCGTCCGTTGGTAACGCTTTACACAGAAAAGGTGGAAAACAACCTTGGGGCCGCCTTCCACGCTTTTGTCTGTGTATTTGGCTCCGAATTACTTACGGAGACCGAGCTTAGCGACGATGGCGCGGTATCTCTCGATATCCTTCTTTGCCAGGTAGCCGAGCAGGTTCTTTCTGTGACCAACCATCTTGAGCAGGCCTCTCTGGGAGTGATGATCCTTCGGGTTCTGCTTCATGTGCTGGGTCAGAGAGTTGATTCTGCTGGTGAGAATCGCGATCTGAACCTCGGGCGAGCCGGTATCGTTCTCGCTCATTCTGTTGGCTTCGATGATCTGCTGCTTGAGTTCCTTTTCCATTGTCTTTTCACCTTTCATGCTTTCGCATAGTTTATTTTTGCCCGAAGCACAGCCGACGGCGGGTGAAGCTGATCCGCTGACCGTGAACCGGGTCAATCGGCAGTATTATAGCACACTTTTCGATCTTTGTAAAGGGAATGTAGAAAGCTTTTTTGAATTTACAAAACGTTTACAATTACTTCTTGCCGCTGACGTAGGGCCAAAGCGAGGCGAGATAGGTCACGCCCGAGCCAACCGTTGTGATCGCCATCGCCGCCATCGCCACGTAGGAGAGGATATGATTCTGATCGAAAAACGGAATGGTCGGCTCAAGGATGAGCATCAGGATCGAGAAGATCTGCGTAACCGTCTTCATCTTTCCCCAGATCGACGCCGCCACGACGACGCCGCGGCTTGCAACGACAAGACGCAGGGAGGTAACGCCAAGCTCGCGGAGCATAACGATCGCGGCAACCCAGACGAGGATCATGCGGATCTCGGCGTAGGCAGGGGCGGCAAGGAGCGAGATCAGGGCGCCGAACACCATGAATTTATCGGCAAGAGGGTCAAGGAACTTGCCAAAATCGGTGATCAGGTTGTACTTACGCGCGATCTTGCCGTCGAGCATATCGGTTAGCGAAGTCAGAGCAAAGATCGCGGCGGGGACGACGAAGCCCCAGATCTCGATATTGCCCATATAGAGGATGCTTGCCATGAAAACCGGAACGAGGATCATGCGAACGATCGAAAGGATATTCGGAAGGTTCATGATCCGCTGGGTCTTGATCTGATTGTCTTGCATTGCTTTATCTCCTTTTATTTAGTCTTCTTCGGTGACCTCGCCGACGAGATCGTAATCGAGCGCCTCGGTGATCCGAACGCGCACGAAGCTGCCCGCGGGAATACGCTTTTTGGACGAGAAGTAGATCCTTCCGTCAACGTCGGGGGCGTCCCCCTCGCCTCTGCCGTAGTGCGTTTCGGCAACGACGTCGTACCCCTCAGAGAGAACCGTCAGCGTTTTGCCGACCATGCGTATGCCAAGCTCCTCGGCGACCGAAAGCTGGGTCTGCATCAGGATATCGTACCTGTCCTGCTTGGTCTGCTCGTCAAGCTGATCCGGCAGCTCGGCGGCGGGGGTTCCCTCCTCGGGGGAATAGGTAAAGGCGCCAAAGCGCTCGAATTTCGCTTCCTTGATAAAGGCGCAAAGCTCCTCGAAGTCGGCGTCGGTCTCGCCCGGGAAGCCAACGATCGCGGTGGAGCGCAGGGTGATCCCCGGCACCTCGCGGCGAAGCTTCTCTACCGTTTTGCGAATGAGCTCGGAGCTGCCGTGCCGATTCATGGCGGTAAGAATCCGATCCGAGATATGCTGGATCGGAACGTCCATGTACTTAAGAAGACGGGGGTTGTCCCGAAGCTCGGCTATGAGCTCGTCTGTGATCTTATCGGGATAAGAGTAAAGCAGGCGGATCCAGGGGATCGACGTTTCGCGCGTGATCTCGCGCACAAGACGCGCAAGGCTGTATTCCCCGTAAATATCAAGCCCGTAGCGCGAGGTATCCTGCGCGATGAGGTTTAGCTCCTTGACACCAAGCGCCTCAAGCTCCTTTGCCTCGGCAACGATCTCCTCGATTTTGCGCGAGCGCATTCTTCCGCGGATGCTCGGGATGGCACAGTAGGTACAGCGATTATCGCATCCCTCGGCGATCTTGAGATACGCCGTATGTTCGGGGGTGGTCAGGCACCTTTCGCCGCCGAGCGGCGCCGCCTCCTTATCGAGATACGAGGAGAAGCGCTCTCCGCGCAGAACCGCCTCGACGGCACGAACAATCTCGTGATAGCTTCCCGTACCGAGCACGGCGTCGACCTCGGGCATCTCACGGAAGATCTCGTCGCGATAGCGCTCGGCAAGGCATCCGGTTGCGATAATGCCGCGGAGCTTTCCGTGCTTTTTCAGCCACGCAACGTCAAGGACGTTATCGATCGACTCCTGCTTGGCGCTTTCGATGAAGCCGCAGGTATTGACGACGATGATCTCCGCCTCGGTATCCTCGGGGACGATCTCGTACCCCGCGTCGTACAGAAGGCGAAGCATGACCTCGGTATCGACCAGATTTTTGGCGCAGCCAAGCGATACAAATCCGATTTTCGTCATAGGGGTCCTCTCTTATTTCAGAAATCTCTTGATCACACCGCGGATCTGCACAAGGTAACGCAGGATCATCTGCGTCATCAGAAGATCGTAGATCAAAAAGGTCAGGTTGGCAAGCAGCCACGTCACAAGCAGAAGCTCGCGCGAGAGCGAAAGCTCAAGCCCAAGCAGTCGCTTTCCGAGGATCAGCGCGCCTACGGCAACGAAATTGAAAAACAGAAGCTTCGGAATGAGCGAAAGGCGTCTTGGAAGCCTTTCGAAATAGTACTTCAGGATCGGGTAAAGCCCGCCGAACAGAAGATACTCGAGCGAAACGAAGCTAAAGACGAGAATCATCGAAAGCGCGGCGGTTGCGGCGTAGATCAGATACGCCCACACGCGGCGAAGCTCGAGCATGGCAAAGACGATCGGAAGCGAGGCAAAGAGAAGCGCGACGATATCGAGCGACGGCACGAGCTTCCCGAAAAGAAGAAGGATCACGCCGAGCGCCGTCAGGATCGCCGACAGGGTCAGTTCGCTTGTTTTCTTCATCACTGGCAGAAGTTGCAGAGCAGATTCATGCAACAGAGCGTGGTGCAAAGATCACTGTCCGAGCATCCGCCCCCGCGCCCGTAGCCTGCATTATAATAGGTGCTTCCGTATCCGTTTGCGGTACGGTTGAACATCTGCTTTGCCTTTTGGTACTCGGGGTTGGAGGGGTTCATCGAGCAGGCGATCTCAAGCTCTCGCATCGCATCGTTGACCCAGCCGCGGTGCATCAGGGTAATGCTTTTGAGGTAATGCCACTCGGCGGCGCGGTTGGCAACGGCGATATTTTCAAGGGCAGAATCAGCGGCGCCAAAGCGGTTGGCTTGGATCATGCGGCGGATCTGCTGATACATGGGATCCCCCTGCCCTGCGTAGCCTGTTCCCGAATAATAGCCCTGACCTCCCCCGGCGGCGCCCATGCTCCGCATCTTCTGGATCTCATCGTAGGCGGCGTTGACCTCTTGCATCTTCTCGGTCGCAAGATCCGCTAAGGGATTGTCCTTCGAGTAGTTATCGGGATGGTACTTTTTGGCAAGCGCGTAATACGCCCGCTTGACCTCCTCGTCAGAGGCGGTGGGCGAGACGCCAAGTACCTTATATGGATCCTGACTTATCATCTGCTTCCTTCTCCTTGCTTAGGCTGAGCCACTTAATCCGCTCGGGCAACCCGAGATACAAAATATTCGAAATGAGAGCGCGCACCGTTCCCATCTCCCCAAAGGGAAGAAGGTCGACCGCCTTCTCAAGCTCCCCGAGCTCAAGTAAAAGAGCCGTTCGCATCGCGGCGCGGTCGGCGTCGGTTAGCTCACGCCCGCCGTTTGCGGCGACGTAAGGGTTATAGTTTTTATGCCGGCGGTCGTCCTCGTAATCATCGGCGGCGTCGGCGGCATAGATAAAACGGCCAAGATGCCGTCCGATCTCATGGCAGATCCTCTGATTTGCGCCTGACAGTCCCTCGGAAAAGGCGGCGGCAAGCATCGCCCCAAAGGCGTCCGCCGAGCAATCGACCGAGGATGATCCCTCCCTCTCAAGGCTTGACAGGGTATCGAGAGAACGGCGAAACTCCCCCTCAAGCTCAGCAAGTCTTGCGCGTCTTCGGGCGCGGCGGAAGATCGGGTAAAGGAGGGCGGCGCGCAGTCTTCTCGATGCGCCCCTGTCCCTGAGATCATCCCTTAGCTTATGATAGGTGAAGAGAGCCGAGATCCGCGCGGCAAGCCGCAGGGTTTCGTTTGGCTCGACGGTCGGCACACGCTTATGCGGATGAACGATGCAGCGATGCCGACCGATCCTGACCTCCTCGCCGTCGGTCACGAGCCGCACGAGCACGAAGAACACGAAATCGTAGCTAAGCGAAAGCGACGAGAGCCGCCCCGTCGTTTTCTTCATGGTTTTGCAAAGTCCGCAGTAGAGCGCGCGGTAGTATCTTTCCTCGCGCACGAGAAGCTCGGGGATATAGGGTCTGACGTATCCAAACATCCACTATCCCCCCTTACCTAAAACGTACGTTACCTATATTATAGCATACCTTGGGGCGTTTGTGTGAACAATTTGAAAAATTGTCCGAAAAACCTTCTCTCTTTTTGCTTCCTTTCTTCCCACACTTGATTTTTTTTAGGGGCGGCTGTATAATAGTGGCAGACAGAACGTGAGGTTATGCGATGAAGATTTTTCGAGAGCTTATCAGATACGGCGCCGTCGGGGTCCTGACGACGGCGGTGAATTTCCTCGTCTACGTTATCTGCACGCGCTATTTATTTTCTTCAGAGTTCGCATCAGACGAGGCGCTTTTCGCAACCGTCTTCAACTGGGTTGCCTGGGCGTTTGCGGTCCTGTTCGCCTTCTTTGCCAACCGATGCTTCGTATTTTTCGAATCCAGACGAGGCACCGTCCTGCTTTTACAGCTCGGCTCGTTCGTTTTGCTCAGGCTCGGCTCAGGGGTGCTTGAAAACTTTACTCCTTCTCTCCTTATCCGCCTCGGTATCAACGATCTTTTTGCCAAGCTCACCGTTGCGCTTGCCGTCATCCTCGTCAACTATTTCTTTACGAAATTCGTCACCTTTGCAAAATCCGGATCGGCAAGCCACCGCCCCGATGCGACGGGATCCGACGGGAATCTGCCTTTATGAACATTTCTCGCAGGCGAATTTATTTTTCATTCATTTATTTTTCATAAATATTGCTTTTGTTAACTTTTCGTTCATAATTATGTGTCATAATATCCTCAAACCGCAGAGAAAATTATGAACGAGAGGGGGAAAGCGCATGATCCGACGTTGGCTTCTGTTTTTGATGTTGCTATTGCCGATCCCCTTTGCCGCTTTATTTATCCTTCTGCTTCCGAGCGGCTCTGCCCCGCTCCCCCCGGCGGAGGGTATCGCCTTTGTCAACGCCGCGCTCGCCTGCCTTGCCCTCGTTGGGATCGCCGCCGTGCTTTTGCTTGCGGCGCACCGCTTTCACCGTAAAAACAGCGAAATATAAGAGGCTGTCTCAATTCAAATTTGAGACAGCCTCTTTTTGTGGGGCGCATCAGATTTAGGCGAGAAGCGTCGTTTGCGACCCGAAGGTGTATACACA
>JAFYMH010000118.1 GCA_017556685.1 Clostridia bacterium
CCC
Source organism: Clostridia bacterium (assembly GCA_017556685.1). Classification (GTDB taxonomy): domain Bacteria; phylum Bacillota; class Clostridia; order Oscillospirales; family CAG-272; genus UBA1740. The sequence continues at coordinate 4 of JAFYMH010000118.1, forward strand.
CCTGCTTTACGCAGAGGAGAAGGATATCGCGTACTTCGCGCGCCACGCCACCCCGCCCCTTCCGATCATCGAAAGCAAATGCCCCGCCGACAAATCGACCGAGCGCGAGGAGATGAAGCAACTTCTCAGGCGCCTTGAAAAGGAAAACAAGGGCCTGCGCCACCGCATCTTCGGCGCCATCTGCCGCGAGGGGCTTGACGGCTTTTGCGACCCCGGCCGCCTCCCGCTCTCCCCGATCGAGGAATAACACTCGTTATATATCATCCGTCTTGAATAACCGAAAGCAAATAAAAGCCTCCCGTGAGAACCTCTAACGTTGACGCGAAGCGGCAACATATCGAGTCCGCTATGCGGACATATCGCTCGCGCCATGCGCGAATATCACGTTGCCGAAAGGCAACATATCACAAAAAGAGACGGAATGCGTTTGCATTCCGTCTCTTTTTACTCAAAATCCTCTGCTGCCTCCTCTGCCGCCCTCTGCTCGGGCGTTTTCTCCGAGGGCTCCGAGGGACGGACGGGGGATTTGCGAAACAGCGTATAGCCGATAATGGCAAGTCCTGCCGCGATCAGCAGGCTGCATCCGACGATCTCAGCGATCATTTTCTTTTTCATCCTTTCGCTTGTTTTTGATTTTTTCGCAACCATTTTACCACAAAGGACGCGAAAAAGCAAGCCAAAAGACGAATGACATGCAAAAAAGTTAAAAAACTTTCCTTTTTCCTATTGCATTTTTGCTTTCGCTGTGATATAATAGCAAAGCCGATTTATGAGATCGCGCATCTCATGATCTGTTTTCATCATAAAATACGTAACGGATAGAGCGATCTTCGTTATATAGAGGAGGAATTTTGAAATGGCAAAGTGTGAAATCTGCGGAAAGGGCGTCGTCTTCGGACACAACGTTTCCCACTCGAACCGTAAGACCAACAGAACCTGGAAGGCAAACATCCGCCGTGTAAAGGCCGTTGTCAACGGATCTAACAAGACCGTTAACGTTTGCTCGCGTTGCCTTCGTTCGGGAAAGGTCGAGCGCGCTTAATTTTAGCACCCGACTGTGAAAAAGGCTGTCTCGAATGCATAGGCATCGGGGCGGCCTTTTTCTTACCCCTTCTCCCCGTCCCGATAGGCAAAGCAACGTATGGCAAACGCCACGGCAAGGGGACCGAGGAAAAGCCCTGCCGCCCCGAAAAACTGCAGTCCAAGGCAGACCCCGAGCAGGGCAAGCAGGGGATGCACCCCAAGCCCCCGACCGACGAGCCGATCCTCAAGGATGCGGCGAACGACCGTAACGGCAGCCCAGAGCAAAGCAAGACATAGCGCAAAGCCCCCTCGCCCCAAAAGGAGCGAGATGAGAGCCCAGGGGATCAGAACGGTTCCGACCCCAAGCACCGGAAGCAGATCGACCAGAGCCAAAAGAAGTGAGATGAGCCATGGGTATCTCACCCCGAGCACCGAGAGTGCCAAAAGCGAAAGCAGAGCGGTTACGAAAAAGAGGATCAGATAGGCGCGCCCGTAAACGGCAAGGCCTCTTAGTACCCCTCGACGCACCCTGTCAAGCCCCCCTCGGATCGAAAGCGGAAGCCGCTCGATCGCCCCCGGCAGATAGAGGATGAGATACACGGCGGCAACCCCCGAGGTAAAGAGGAAAAAGAGAAGCGAGGGAAGACGGGCAAGCGCCCCTGCCGCCGCCCCGCCGAGCCATGCGAGAAGGCTGCCGAGCGAGGAGAGCAGCGCCTCTCGTGCCCCTGAAATCATCTCCTTTGACACCCCGAGGCGAGCGATGCTCCCCTCAAGGCGCGGGAGCATCGAAAAAAGAAGGCTCCCCTCGCCCGACAGATGGGCGATCAGCTCCCCAAGCTCAAGGGCAGCGGCGCGCAGAGCGAAAAACAAAACGAGCGAAACGGCCGTCATGCTAAGGAGGGTAAGCACCACTCCGACGACCCCCACCCGAAGCCCGAGGGCACGCGCGATCCGTCTTGACGGCATCAAGACCGCCCCTGCCACGGCAAGGGCAACGAGAAAGGGCAGAGCCCCCCGAAGGATCTCGCCGAGCATCGGCAGAACGCAGAAGCGAAGGGCGAGTAAGATCAGTGAAACGGCGGCGCCGTAGCTGATTTTTTCTTTGATCGGCATATCATCCTCGGTTGCTTTCAGAAAATAAAGTAAGGGGCTTTCCCTTGATAGCATACGCAAAACCCCCATCCCTTATGACAAAAATACCCGACGCACCCCGTCGGATGAGAAAGAGGTATACCATGGTAACCATCGAAATGGAAAACGGAGGGATCATCCGTCTCGAGCTCTGCCCCGAGTACGCCCCCAAAACCGTCGCCAACTTTGAGAAGCTTGTCAAAGAGGGCTTTTACGACGGGCTCACCTTCCACCGCATCATCCCCGGCTTCATGATCCAGGGGGGAGATCCGCTCGGCACCGGCATGGGCGGCGCGCCCGAGAAGATCGAGGGCGAGTTCAGCCAGAACGGATGGACGAAGAACACCTTAAAGCATACGCGCGGAGTCATCTCGATGGCGCGCGCGATGAATCCCAACTCTGCCTCGAGCCAGTTCTTTATCATGCACGCCGATGCTCCGCATCTTGACGGTGCGTACGCCGCCTTTGGCTACGTGACCGAGGGCATCGAGGTCGTTGACGAGATCGCAAGCGTTCCGACCGGCTACCGCGACGAGCCGAAGGTTCGCGTTGCCATTCGTCGTGTCACCCTCGACTGATCCGCGCGCCGAGGCGCTGATCGGCTGGTACCGCGAAAACGCGCGCGACCTCCCCTGGCGAAGCGAGCTCTCCCCGTACCGAACGCTCGTGTCCGAGATCATGCTTCAGCAGACCAGAGCCGTAGCTGTCATTCCCTATTTCGAGCGCTTTCTCGCGGCGCTTCCGACCATCGAGGCGCTTGCTCTAGTTGACGACGAGACACTACTCAAGCTCTGGCAGGGACTCGGGTATTACAGCCGCGCAAGGAACCTCAAAAAATGCGCCGAGGCGGTCATGCGCGAGCATAAGGGGGTCCTTCCGAGGAGTGTACCGGAGCTAAGACGGCTGCCCGGCATCGGACCCTATACGGCGGGGGCGATCGCCGCCTTTGCCTATGGCGAGGGAGCGGTTGCCATCGACGGAAACGTTCTTCGCGTTGCCTCTCGCCTCTTTTTTGAGGAGGGGGATATCGGGGATCCCAAAACGCGCGCACGCATCGAGGCGCGCCTTAGCGAGATGCTTCCGAGCGGTATGGCATCCGACTTCGGGCAGGGACTGATCGAGCTTGGCGCCATCGTCTGTGTCCCGAATGCCAAGCCAAAATGCGAGATCTGTCCACTCGCCCCCTATTGCGAGGCGCATCGGCGCTCGCTTGAGACGGCTCTGCCAAACCGCCGTCCGAAGGCAAAGCGAAGGGTCGATGAAAGAACGGTTCTTCTCGTCCGCTCGGACACCTCGCTGCTCATCCGCCGCCGCCCGAATAAGGGGTTGCTCGCAGGGCTCTTTGAGCTTCCGTCGCTTGACGGCAGGGCAGACGAAAGGAAAGTCCTTGCCTACCTTCGCGACCTTGGGCTTGAGGCGCTTCGCATCGAGCCGGCGCCCCCGTCAAAGCATATCTTCACGCACGTTGAGTGGCACATGACGGCATACTCGGTTCTGATCGCCGAGCCCGAGCACCAACTCGCCGAGCCATATCGGCTCGCCCTCCCCTCCCAGCTTGCCGAGCGCTATCCGCTTCCGTCGGCATTCTCGGCGTATCTTCTTCCGATCACCCGACCCTTTACCGAAATCAACAAATAAAGGAGAAACCCCCTATGCCAAGGCTCTTTCGACGTTACCCCGGCTTCCGTCAGCGTGCGCTCACGCTGAGCTATGACGACGGCACGGTCCATGACGTGCGCCTGGTTGAGATCCTTAAAAAGCACGGCATCAAGGCAACCTTTAACCTTAATAGCGGACTCTTCGGCTCGGGCAGACGCCTACCTGAGTCCGAGGTGCTTTCGCTCTTTCGGGACAGCGAAATGGAGATCGCGGTTCACGGGCTTGAGCATCCGCATTGGAACCGTCTCCCCTCGGCAATGGCTGCCTATGACATCCTGACCGACCGCGTCAACCTCGAGCGCGCCTTTGGGCGGATCATTCGCGGATCTGCCTATCCCTTTGGCGCGGTGAGCGACACCGTGGTGAGCGTTCTCTCAAATGCGGGGCTCGTCTATTGCCGCACCCCGGGTCAGTCCGAGCGCTTTGATATTCCAACCGATTGGATGCGCCTTTGCCCGACCTGCCATCACGGAAACGATCGCCTTCCCGAGCTTTGCGAGCGCTTCCTCGCCCCCATTCCGCATAAGCACCCCACCCTGTTCTTCCTCTGGGGACATTCCTATGAGTTTGAGGACGGTAATAACTGGCACATCATCGAGGACTTTGCCGAGAAAATGGGCGGCAGAGACGAGATCTGGTACGCAACCAACATCGAGCTCTACGAATACCTCGAGGCGTTCTCGCGCCTGGTCTTCTCAGCCGACGGCAGGTACGTCTATAACCCGACGACCACCGAGCTTTACTTTGAGCTTGGCGGCAAAAATTGCCGCCTCCGCCCAGGCGAAACGCTATATTCCTAAAAAAAAGGCGGAACGCTTCGTTCCGCCTTTTTTCGTGATATGCTCGGCATAGCCGAGCTCGATATTCGCGCTCCGCGCGAGCGATATGTCCGCATAGCGGACTCGATATGTTGCCGTTCGGCAACGTTAGAAGTTCAGTAAGATAAAAAGAGGCGGAATGCAAGTGCATTCCGCCTCTTTTCGTGATATGCTCGGCCATGCCGAGCGCGATATTCGCGCATGGCGCGAGCGATATGTCCGCATAGCGGACGCGATATGTTGCCGTTCGGCAACGTTAGAAGTTCTGAAGGAATGGGTTTGGCGGTGTAGGGCGGCGTAGCGCAGCGGCGCGAGGGGAACTACCTCTTCACTCTATTTTGATATCATGATATCATGATATCAAATAACCCTACGAAGCAGGGCTTCATCCGTCACAGGCGGATTTCATTTCGACTCGCCTCATACCGAAAGAAAAGAACTGCCGCAGTGCGCTTTGCATCTGTGGCAGTCTTTTTTATTCCTCCCGATCTGCCCAAGCGAGCTTATACTCGGGGCTTCTCAGTAAAAGCCCCTTTTCGGTTGCTACAATTTCAACCTTCTCGGTAAGCCCAAACTGCTCTCTGTACTCCTTCGGGATCACGATCCTGCCGAGTCTGTCGACCTCCTTGACGATCCCCACCGCCGTTTCCATTGTGTTACGCCTTCCTCTTTTTGATTGACATTCACTAAATGTCATATTTAGATCATAACATACTATAATGAATTTGTCAATCACTGAATGTCAAAAGAGGCTTTTCATGTTCAAAAATAAAAACGATGGCAAAAACAACCTATGCGGAGATACCGTCCGCCGTCTGCGTTTAAGCTATCCAAGCAAGCTTTCGCAAAGAGGGCTTGCCGATAAGATGCAGCTGATCGGCATCGACGTCGATAAAAACGCCATTCAAAGGATCGAATGTGGGAAACGGTTCGTCACCGATATTGAGCTTCGGGGATTTGCCGAGATCTTCGGCGTTTCCCTCGATCTTCTCGTCAAAGGCGAGCTGTAAATCAACCCGCAAAAAAGGGGCTGTCTCAAATTCAAATTTGAGACAGCCCCTTTTCATCCACCAACGGCGGATTTCATCGCGCAAGCGATTTCATCCCCAAAGGGGATTTCATTTCGCGCTCCGCGCGAGTGATATATTGCCTTTCGGCAACGTGATATGTCGACGCTTCGCGTTGACGTGATATTCGCGCAGAGCGCGAGTGATATGTTGCCTTCGGCAACGTTAGAGGTTCTCCTTGGACGATCGCAAGGGAAACTAAAAGGGCTCCCTTGTGTAAAGGGAGCTCCGCCGAAGGCGGTGAGGGATTGTCCTATGGTAAAATCCAAGCTTTACAATCCCTCCGTCTTGCTTCGCAAGCCACCTCCCTTTACACAAGGGAGGCTTTTTTCATCTGCCAACGGCGGATTTCATCGCGCAAGCGATTTCATTTTGTTAGAGGCACAGAAAGGAATATTTTCTAAACTTGGCGAAGCCAACCATAACTTGGCGTAGCCAATCATAACTCATAACTTGCCCGAAAGGGCAATCATAGTTTTGGCGGGGTTGCCCTTTTGGACAGCCCCGCCAAACATGAATATTAATACTCCGCAGAACCAACCGTTCTCGGATAGGGAATGACGTCGCGGATGTTCGATACGCCCGTCAGATACATGATGATTCTCTCAAAGCCAAGACCAAAGCCGGCGTGACGGGTGCCGCCATAGCGGCGAAGGTTACAGTACCAGCTGTAATCCTCCTCGCGCATGCCAAGCTCCTCGATGCGCTTTGTGAGAAGCTCGATGCGCTCCTCTCTCTGGCTTCCGCCGATGATCTCGCCGACGCCCGGAACGAGCAGATCCATTGCCGCAACCGTTTTGCCGTCGTCGTTTTGGCGCATATAGAAGGACTTGATCTCCTTCGGATAATCGGTGACGAAAACGGGGCCGCCGAAGATCTTCTCGGTGAGATACCGCTCATGCTCGGTCTGCAGATCGCATCCCCACTCAACCGGATACTTAAAGTCGGCGCCCGATTTTTGGAGCAGCTCGACCGCCTCGGTGTAGCTCACGCGGCAGACGTCGCTTGCGCGAAGCCTCTCAAGTCGCAGAAGCAAACCCTTATCGACGAAGCTGTTAAAGAACTCGAGCTCCGCGCGGCAGGTCGTCATCACGTGACTTAGGATATACTGGATCATATCCCACGCCAGGCGCATATCGTCCTCAAGGTCGGCAAAGGCGATCTCGGGCTCGATCATCCAGAACTCGGCGGCGTGGCGCGCGGTGTTGGAGTTCTCTGCTCTGAAGGTAGGACCAAAGGTGTAGATCTTACCGTA
>JAFYMH010000119.1 GCA_017556685.1 Clostridia bacterium
AGAGCGAGGTGACGTTGCGATCGCCAAAGCCGCGCAGAGCAACCATCGAAAGCATCTCGTTTACCCGCTCGTCGATGATATGCTTCGGCACGTGCTGAAGCTTCAGGGCAAAGGCGATATTGTCATGCACGTTCAGATGCGGAAAGAGCGCGTATTTCTGAAAGACGGTATTGACCTGCCGCTTATAGGGGGGCAGATCGTTGATACGCACGCCCTCAAAGAGGACGTCGCCGGCGTCGGGGGTCTCAAAGCCGCCGATGATGCGCAGCGTCGTCGTTTTTCCGCAGCCCGAGGGTCCGAGAAGGGTCACGAACTCCTTGTCGCGGATATAAAGGTTCATATTCGAAAGCACGGGCTCACCGTCGTATTCCTTGGTGATCCCCTTCAGTTCAATCAGCTTACTCATCGCCGGTCCTATCTCCCTTCGGATATGCTCGCCGTGGGGGTATCCCCCACAATTGACACAAATTATAGCACATTCGACACGACAATGCAATATCTTTTTAAATATTTTGAAAATTCTTGCATTTCGCGATAGGGAGCAAAGAGGCGCCGTCATTCGGGCTTATCCGACGGAAGATGCTTAAAACCTCCGAAAATCTCGCGTTTTCTCCCGATCCCTCGCGTTTTCTTTCCTTCAGAGGTCGGTAAACAGAAGTAGAAAAAGGGCAAGAGAGGTGTAAAAGCAGGCGCCCGAAAAATAAAGGACTCCAAGCGACACGGCAAGCGAAAGAAGGAGGGTGATGTGTGAGAGTGCCGAAGCGACACGCTCGGCAGAATCGGGTCGAAGGGGCGAGAGGAGCGCCGAGAGGATGCGCGCCCCGTCAAGCTCCCCGATCGGAAGCAGGTTCCAGAGCCCCGACGAGAGCTGAAGAAGGGCGCAAAGCGTGAAATATTCCGAAGCACCCCCGAAAAGGGCGGCAAGGAGCAAAAAGAGTCCGCCGACCAAAAGATTGGCAAGCGGCCCCGCCGCCGCGACCGCCCCCTCCCCGAGATGCGAAAGCGGCTTTTCACTTGAGAGGCGAAAGCCGCCCGGCGCGATCGAAAAGCGGGGGGAGGGCTCGCCGAGCGCCGAGAAGGCGAGGACATGCCCAAGCTCGTGCACCCCGAGCGCGGCAAGCGTCACAAGGGCGAGGCGATGCTCGCTCGGAAGCGCCGTCAAAAGGACGAGCCATACGGTCGGCAAAAGCGCGAGGATGCGCGCCAGGATCGCTTTTCCCTTCAAGGAGCGAAATTCCTTTCCGAGTCTTGACACGACTCTCGTTTTGGGGTATAATTTTCTTTAGTGAGTCATCGTATGTAACGCGCGCGCGTCGTATGACACGCGCCGAAGGGAGAAGGCATGACCGAGAAGAACAAGAAGGCAGAGGATCGGATCCGCGAGCTTCGCGCGACCCTTTCCTACCACGCCGAGCTTTACTACAAAAAGGATGCGCCCGAGATCTCGGACGCCGAATACGACCGTCTGTTCCGCGAGCTTACCGAGCTTGAGGCGGAGCATCCCGAGCTTGACGATCCAGCCTCCCCCACCCGACGCGTCGGGGGCGCGGTGCTCGAGGGATTTTCAAAGGTGACCCACGAGGTCTCTCTCGGAAGCCTCACCGACGTTTTTTCAACCGAGGAGCTCCTTGCCTTTCTCGATGCGACCGAGGCGATAGTCGAGCATCCCGTCTATTCGGTCGAGCCGAAGATCGACGGGCTTTCGGTCGCCATCAGCTACCGGGGGGGACGGCTTACCCTCGGCGCCACGCGCGGTGACGGGTACGTTGGGGAGGACGTGACCGAGAACCTCAGGACGATTCGCTCGCTTCCCCTCTTAGTCGACCCCTCCCTTCCCGACTTCACGGTACGGGGCGAGGTCTATATGCCGCGCGCCGTCTTTGAGGAGCTGAATCTTGCGCGCGAATCCGAGGGACAGCCGATCTTTGCCAATCCCCGCAACGCCGCGGCAGGCTCGCTTCGTCAGCTCGACTCGCGGATCGCCGCATCCCGCCGTCTTGACCTGTTCGTCTTTAATCTCCAGTCGGGAGGGATCTATCCCGACCGAAGCACCCCCGACAGTCACGGCGCGATCCTTGAGCGTCTTGGCGCCCTTGGCCTTCCCGTGATCGGGGAGCGGATCGTGACCGACAAAAAGGAGGAGGTCCTTTCGCACGTTGCGCGTATTGCCGAGCTTCGCCCGACCCTTCCCTACGATATTGACGGCGCGGTGATCAAGCTCGACTCCCTCTCAAAGCGCGAAGAGCTTGGCGAGGTGACGGGGCGCCCGAGGTGGGCGGTCGCCTACAAGTATCCCCCCGAGGAAGCGAAAACCAAGCTACTCGATATCACGCTTGCCGTCGGGCGTACAGGCGTTCTGACCCCGACCGCCGAGCTTGCCCCCGTCCGCCTTGCGGGAACGACGGTCTCGCGCGCCACCCTGCATAACGAGGGCTTCATCTCCGAGCGCGACGTGCGGATCGGGGATACCGTCATCGTCCGTAAAGCAGGCGACATCATCCCCGAGATCCTTGCCTCGGTCCCCGAGGAGCGGGATGGGAGCGAGCGGCGCTTTCAAATGCCATCGGTCTGCCCCTCCTGCGGAAAGCCCCTTTCGCGCGACGGAGACGGGGCCGGTGCCGCCGTTCGCTGTACCTACGTTGCTTGCCCCGCGCAAAGGGCGCGCGGGATCATCCATTTCGCCTCAAAGGGCGCGATGAATATCGACGGGCTCGGTCCTGCCGTCATCGGTCAGCTGCTGGAAGCCTCTCTGATCTCGGATATTGCCGATCTCTACTCGCTTGACGGTGACGCCGTTGCCGCGCTCGACCGCATGGGAAAGAAATCCGCCGAAAAGCTCCTTTCCGCCATCGAGGCATCGAAGGATGCGGGGCTTGCAAGGCTTCTTGCCGCGCTCGGCATCCGTCAGGTCGGCTCGGTTGCCGCCGCCGCCCTTGCCGACGCCTTCGGCTCGATCGACGCGCTGGCAGAGGCGGATTACGAGGCGCTTTGCCGCATCCCCGACGTTGGCGAGGTAACCGCCTCTGCGATCGTCGGATACTTCTCGTCGGACACCGCACGCGAGCTCATTTCCCGCCTGAAGGCGGCGGGGGTCAAGACCTCTGAGGAGAAAAAGGAGGTTGGGGACCTTTTTGCGGGTCTGACCTTCGTTCTGACAGGGACCCTTCCCTCGATGACGAGGGACGAGGCAAGCCGCCTCATTAAGGACGCGGGCGGACGCGTCGCCTCGTCGGTCTCTGCCAAAACGAGCTATCTGCTCGCAGGTGCGGAGGCAGGCTCGAAGCTTGCGCGCGCCGAGGCGCTCGGCGTTAAGATCATTGACGAGGCGGCGCTTCTGACGGCCCTACAAAACGGTGAACTTCCAAAATAAGGAGAACAGATATGAAAAGCAAATTTTCGATCAAGGGGCTTGACTGCCCGAACTGTGCCGCAAAGCTGGAGAGTATGTTTGCCAAGCTTGATGGCGTTGACAGTGCCAAAATCAACTTTCTGACCGAGAAGATCACGATTGAGAGCGACCTTGACGCCGAGGAGCTTCTTTCGGCGCTTCGCAAAACCGCCCTCGCCTTCTCAAAGCGCCTGACCGTTGAAGCGCTCTAACAGAGCATGAGGAATCTTCTTCAGGCTGCCCTCTCCGAGCCCTGCCGAATCCTTACGGGAGCCGTGTCGCTCGCCTTGTCGCTTGCCCTTCGGGGGCAAGCGTCGGCGGTGTCGGCTCTGCTTGGCATGCTCCTTGTCGGCGCTCCGATCCTTCGGGATGCGTTTCGAGGGATCCTTCGGCAAGATCTACTCGACGAGAAGCTTCTGATGACCTTAGCCGCGGTCGGCGCGTTTCTGCTCGGGGAATATACCGAGGGGATCGCGGTGCTCCTTTTTTTCACGGTCGGAGAGTACTTTGAGCATCGCGCCGTCGCGGCATCGCGCCGCTCGATCTCGTCGCTGATGGATATCCGTCCCGACCGCGCAACGGTTTTGCGAGACGGTGCCGCCGTGACGGTCGATGCCGACGAGGTTTCGGTCGGCGAGATCCTTCTCATCTCCCCGGGCGAGCGGATCGCGCTTGATGCAACCGTTCTCTCGGGCGAGGCGTCGGTCGATACCTCCGCCGTCACGGGGGAGGGGATGCCGATCTCAGCCGAGGCAGGCACCTTCCTTTCGGCAGGCTCGCTCTGCCTTGACGGACGGCTTACCGCAAGATGCGAGGCAACGGCAGAGAATTCCGCCGCCGCAAGGATCCTTGACCTCGTTGAGACGGCGCAGGAGAGCAAATCGAGAGAGGAAAGCTTCATCACCAAGTTTTCGCGCATCTACACCCCGACGGTCGTTCTCCTTGCCGTGCTTCTCGGGGGGGTTCTGCCCCTTTTCCTTGCTTTTGGCTTGGGAGGCGGCGTATCCGCCGGCGTATCCGCCTTAGCTCCGCTTTACCGCACGTGGGTACACAGAGCCCTTCTCTTTCTCGTCGTTTCCTGCCCCTGCGCGCTCGTCATTTCGGTTCCGCTCAGCTTCTTTGGCGGCATCGGAGGCGCCGCCTCGGTCGGCATCCTCTTTAAGGGAGGAAACCGCTTTCACGCCGTTGCAAACGCAAAAACCGTCTGCTTTGATAAGACCGGGACCCTGACCTCGGGGGACTGTCGGCTTCTTTCCTTTGATGCGATCGGCAGGCTTGACAAAGAGAGAGTGCTTGCCCTTGCGGCAGCGGCGGAATCCCCCTCGAGCCATCCGATCGCGCGCGCCATCGTCCGAGCGTACGGAAAGACCCCTCTGACACCAAACGAGCTTCGCGAATACGCGGGGCGGGGCGTTCTCGCAACCGTCGGAAGCGATGCGGTTGCCGTTGGGCGCGCGGCGCTTTCAGAGCAGCTTTCCTATCCCCTGCCAAGCCCCCTTCCCGAGGGAGCGACGGTCGTTTGGGTAAACGGCATCCCCGAGGGAGTCCTTACCTTCGGTGATCTTCCCCGCCCTGAGGCTAAGGGAGCCGTATCTGCCCTTCGGAGGCTCGGCGTCGAGCGCATCGTCATGCTGACCGGAGACA
>JAFYMH010000120.1 GCA_017556685.1 Clostridia bacterium
AAAAATAGGATACGTAAAGAAAAAACAGGTGCTACGCCTACGCGCAGCACCTATTTTCTTTGTTTTTCGTTCGGTTATGCCGAAAGGAAGCAGCCCTTTGGAATTCTTAACGGTGCTTTTGGGCCTCGCGGACCGCGGCGCGAAGGGCGCCTGCGACGGCGCCCGCGAGGGCGCCCCAGAGTGCTGCGCGCAAAACGGCGCGGCGGCGGTCAGCGGCTTTCACGGCGTGCAATGGCTGCCTTTGCCTTTTCGACGATCTTTGCGGCGGTCAGTCCGTAATACTCAAGCAGCGGGGGAACCTTTCCCGAGCGGCCGAAGGTGTCGGCGACGCCGACGCGCTCAAGCGGCGCGGGGACCGTTTCGGCAAGCGCCTCGGCAACGGCACCGCCAAGTCCTCCGATGATGCTGTGCTCCTCCGCCGAAACGACGGCACCGGTCTTGGCTGCCGATTTTGCGAGAAGCTCGGTGTCAAAGGGCTTGATGGTATGGAAGTTGATGACCTCGGCGGAGATGCCGTCTGCCATGAGCAGCTCGGCTGCCTCAAGCGCGAGATGCACCATATAGCCGGTGGCTGCGATCGTGACGTCGCTGCCCTCGCGAAGGACCACTCCCTTGCCAAACTCAAAGGAATACCCCTCGATATCGGTTACGGTCGGAACGGGGAAGCGGCCGAAGCGAAGATACATCGGACCGTTTACCGCAAGCGCCGCCTCGACTGCCAGATAGGTCTCCTTCTCGTCGGCAGGGCAGACGACCGTCATGCCGGGGATGGTTCGCATCAGGGCGAGATCCTCGCAGCACTGGTGGGTCGCGCCGTCCTCACCGACCGTGATCCCGGCGTGGGTCGCGCCGATCTTGACGTTGAGGTGGGGGTATCCGATCGAGTTGCGGACCTGCTCGTAGGCACGGCCTGCGGCGAACATCGCAAAGGACGAGGCAAAGGGGGTCACGCCTGCGGCGGCAAGGCCTGCGGCGACCGACATCATATTGCCCTCGGCAATTCCGCAATCGAAGAAGCGATCGGGGAATGCCTTTTTGAACATTGAGGTCTTGGTTGCCTCCGCAAGATCTGCGTCGAGCACCACGAAATCGTATTTCTCACCGAGGGCGACCAGCGCCTTGCCGTACGCCTCTCGGGTAGCCATCTTATCAGCCATTGTTTGCAAACCTCCCGTCTATCTCCTCTTGGCTCAGACCAAGATCGGCGAGCGCCACGCGGTACAGATCCTCCTTCGGAGCGGCGCCGTGCCATGCGGCGACGTTCTCCATATAGGAAACGCCCTTACCCTTGACCGACTTTGCGATGATGGCGGTCGGGCGGCCCTGCTCGGCTTTTGCGGCACGAAGCGCCGCCTCGATCTGCTCAAAGTCATGCGCATCGATCGAGATCACGTTCCAGCCGAATGCCGAAAGCTTGAGGTTATGGGGGGTCGGGTTCATGACCTCGGTGATCTTACCGTCGATCTGAAGTCCGTTCCAGTCAAGGATCAGGCAGAGGTTATCAAGCTTGTAGTGCGCGGCGAACATTGCCGCCTCCCAGACCTGCCCCTCCTCGCTTTCGCCGTCGCCGACGACGGTATACACGCGGTAGTCCTTACCCTGGGTCTTTGCCGCGAGCGCCATACCGCACGCCGCCGAGATGCCGAGTCCGAGAGAGCCGGTCGACATATCGACTCCGGGGATGCCCTTCATATCGGGATGCCCCTGCAGGCGGCTGTCGATGCGGCGAAGCGTCAGAAGCTCCTCCTTCGGGAAAAAGCCGCGCTCGGCAAGGGCGGCGTAAAGCGCCGGCGCCGTATGCCCCTTCGAGAGCACGAAGCGGTCGCGGTCCTCCCACTTCGGATTTTCGGGGTTGATCTTCATTTCCTCAAAGTACAGATACGTGAGGATATCCGCGATCGAGAGCGATCCGCCGGGATGACCGCAGCCGGCGCTGTAAACGCTGTCGAGGATGCCGATACGAACGTTGTTCGCGAGTTGCTTTAGCTCTTGCAGCTTCGTATGCTCCATGATGACTCCTTTTCGATGAATATTCACATATATGATAGCGCAAAATGCAAAAAAAGTCAAGTGCCGAGGGGGTCAAATCTTCCCGCTTGAGGAATTTTTGCCCCCGACACTCGACGGCGGGGATCAGATACGGCGCTTTAGCATGAAAAGCACCTTCGTGATCGGGAAAACGAGCAGACCGAGCGCAAGGTTTGAGACGCTGTGCACAAGGTCGAAGGGAAGCCCCGCCGCGATCCAGACGAGGGTCTCCTTAAGAGACAGGCGGAACATGATCGCCTGCGCCGGGGCGTAAAGGGCGCCGAAGGCGATGCCGTGCAGCGCCGTCAGGGCAGGGTAAGCGACGGCGGCGGCTCGCCTTGTCAGATGCTTTGGCAGGAGCATCGTCGCGCCCCAGAGCAGCGTCCAGATATAGAGGTAGGGAACCCACCAAAGGCTAAAGCCGGCAAAGAGCCCGTTTAGCATGACGTAAATATAGATCGGGAAAAGCGCCCTTAGGCGGAAGACGACGGTATAGGCAACCGTCAGAACGCCAAGCAGGTGGACGTTCGGAAGCCCCTCCATCGCGATCTTCGAGGTGAACATCAGGGCGCCGAGCATTGCATAGACCGCAATCTCCCGAATATTTAAGGTCGCCCCCTTACTTTGCGTAGACAATGCGGTAAACCGTCCCCTCGGTGATCTCGGTCGAGTCAACGCCGGTCATAGCGTAATTTCCGTCGATCAGAAGCGACCAGTAGTATCCCCCCCTGTTATAGTCGGCGGTCATGCCGTTGACGACCTTGACGTAAAGCCCGTACGGACCCTCCTCGCCCGAGATCAAGCCGATCGAAACGAGCGCGTCGCCAAGGATCGTCTCGTCGGTCAGAACCGTGAAGGTGATGAGGTGATCCTCGACCTCAAGCTCGACCGTGACGGTTTTTGCGCCCTCGCCGAGCGTGGTATCCTCGGTGTAGACGGCGTCCTGCCAGACGTCCTTATTTCCAAAGAGCGAGCAGGAAAGGAGCGAGAGGGTGAGAAGGAGGGTAAGCGCGAGTGTCAGTGTTCTTTTCATTTTTTTATCCTTTCTTTTTTGCAAAAGGATAAAGCAAAGGCGCTCTCCACCCGAGAGCGCCAAGACAGAGCACCCCCGCCGTCCTACCCCGGCGGGGTCTGCCGTCGGCTCTCCGATCTGCCCGAGAGTCCACTGCATCTCACAGAGCGATAAGCATTCCGACTTGACGCCGTGTGGCGAGTTACGGTAATGGCTGTTGCCGCGGACTTGCACCGCGATTTCCTTATCCCCGAGCGGAGAGGCTCCGCCCGACAAGAGGCACATTTTGCCTGCATGCTCTGCGTTATTCTTTTGTCGCCTAACATTATAGCACCGCCTGCACGAAAATGCAAGCGGTGCCGAGAAATTATTTGGTTCCGAAAAGCCTGTCTCCTGCGTCGCCGAGACCCGGGAGAATGTAGCAATTCTCGTTGAGGTCGCGGTCGAGGGTCGAGACGTAGATATTGACGTCGGGATGCGCCTCGGCAACCTTCGAAACGCCCTGGGGCGCACCGATGATCGCCATGAACTTGATGTTCTTGCAGCCGCGGGATTTCAGCAGATTGATTGCGTCAACGGCGCTTCCGCCGGTTGCAAGCATCGGATCGACGACGAGCACGAGCTTGTCCTCAATGCCCTCGGGGAGCTTGCAATAATAGGTTTCGGGGAGCATCGTCTCCTCGTTGCGGTACATTCCGATATGCCCGACCCTCGCGGTGGGGAAGAGCACGTGGATGCCGCTGACCATGCCGAGTCCTGCGCGCAGGATCGGGACGATGGCGATCGAGTTATCCGAAACGACCTGCTGACGGCAGACCTCAAGGGGGGTCTTGACCTCGATCTCGGTCGTCGGAACGCCGTCCTTAAGGCTTTCGTAGGTCATCAGCACCGTGATCTCCTCGACCAGCTCGCGGAACTCCTTCATGCTGGTTCGCTCGTCGCGCAGGATCGCGATCTTATGTCGGATCAGGGGATGATCGAAGATGACGACGTTATCGTAGCTTTTCATTTGGCGCTCCTTAGGATTTCTTTCTGTGAAGGATGAAGTTGACGATCATGCCGAGGATCAGCGAGCAGGCGATCGCCGTGACCTTGATCCCTTCGACCGAAAGCGCGAGTCCGCCGATGCCGGGGATCAGGATGGCCGAAACGGTGAAGACGTTGGCGTAATCCTCGAGATCGACCTTCTGGATCATCTTAAGACCCGATACGGCGATAAAGCCGTAGAGCGTGACGCAAACACCGCCCATGACGCAGCTCGGGATCGAGGAAAGGAAGGCGACGAAGGGGGAGAGGAAGGAGATACCGATCGCAAGAAGCGAGGTGAGCGTGATGGTGATGACCGAGGCGTTACGGGTGATGGCAACGCAGCCGACCGACTCGCCGTAGGTCGTGTTGGGGCAGCCGCCGAAGAAGGCGCCGACGATCGAACCGACACCGTCTCCGAGAATGGTTCTGTGAAGTCCGGGATTCTCAAGAAGATCCTCGCCGATGATGCTCGAGAGGTTCTTATGGTCTGCAATATGCTCGGCAAAGACGACGAAGGCAACCGGAACGTAAGCAAAGGCGATCTTTGCGACGTAGCTTGCATCAAGGTCCTTGAAGCCGCGGAACGCCTCTACGAAGGTGAAGTCGGGCAGAGTAAGGAAGGTCGAGACGCTGACGCCGCCGTCGACAAGCGCCTTGAAGGGAGCAAAGTCGATGATCTTCATAGCGTCAATGCCGCCAATGTAACCGATCACGGTGAAGATGAGGGCGATCGCATAGCCTGCGAGGACGCCGATGACGAAGGGGATGAGCTTGGTCATCTTCTTGCCGAAGGTCGAGGAGAGCATGACGACGAGCATCGTCGTGATCGCGATGATCAGAGCGAGCCAGAGCGTGCCGTTCATTTCAAAGTAGTTTTCTACGGGCTTTGTGTAAAGGAAGACGCCGTTGACTGCGGCAGACGAGAGCGAAAGACCGATCAGCGCAACGGTCGGGCCGATGACGGCGGCGGGCATCAGCTTCGCGATCCAGGCAATGCCGGCAAACTTGACGACGAGAGCGATCGCGACGTAGACGAGTCCTGCCATTACCGCGCCCATGATGAGTCCGAGGTATCCGAGCGACACCGTTACGGCACCTGCGAAGGCGGCGCACAGCGAGGGGATGAATGCAAAGGACGAGCCGAGGAATACGGGGCTGCGGAATCGGGTGAAGAGCTGATAAACGAGCGTTCCCATGCCTGCGCCGAAGAGCGCAGCGGATGCGGACATGCCGTATCCGACCTGTGCGGGAACGGCGATGGTTGCTGCCATGATCGCCAGAAGCTGCTGGATCGCAAAAACGATCAGCTTCCCGGTCTGGGGGCGGTCATGAATATCGTAAACGAGATTCTTAGCCATGATGATCCTCCTGTTTTTTTGAGCGACGGCGAGATGCCGTCTGCCCTTCGCTTAGTATTGTAGCACCGCCGTCGGAAAATGTCAATTTCCAAGTCAAAAAAAGTTCATTTTTTATCAAATTTTATTAAATATAATTAAATATAGAAGAAAGGGTCGAAGGAAGAACTGACGAGAAATATTTTCGGGCGAACGGTTGACATGAAATTTCTTTTGTGCTATACTAACCGGGTACAGTGGGGTATCGCCAAGCGGTTAAGGCACAGGACTTTGACTCCTGCACCGCTGGTTCAAATCCAGCTACCCCAGCCAGAAAAAAGCAAGTCGCAAGACTTGCTTTTTTCTTATCCAAGCCGCAGGCTTGGCATATCATCTCGCCAAAGGCGAGGATATCATCAGCCCCTTTGGGGCTGTATCTCATCACGCGCCAGCGTGCATTTTGCCTGCGGCTTGATGATATACAACACTTCGTGTTGGTGATATACAATGCTTCGCATTGATGATATACCGCAACACGTTGCGGATATGCCTTGATTCATTTGTGAAAGTGTGATACAATTAAGCCAAGGATACAACCGACGAAAATGGTTGTCATATGTGAAAGATTTTCAAGGAGGTATTATCGTGAAAAGTAGGAAGCACACAATATTTTTAATGATAAGTCTTGCGGTCTTTGCAGCTTCGGTGATCGCGGTTACCATCTATTATTGTGAAGCCGTAACAGAGCTGAATCGCCTTCTATCCGAGGTTGAGGATACACAATTTAGAGTAGGGTTAGAAGAAGGGTTGATTTGGAGCATCTTCTTTACTGTTGCCGTTTTGGGAGCTGAGCTTTCTTTTATCAGAAGTGTTTATAAAATGCTGAAGCACAAACCGAGGAAATTGGTCGGAATATGCTATTGGGGCTCGGCTTTTTTGGCTTTTCTTTCTATTGCTTTTTATTGTCTTGTTGTTTTAAAAGTATTTAATTTTGCAAGTGCGAGCGGACATTACTATGCCGGAGATGTATATCTGCTTACTTTTTGGCCATGGTTTCTCATATCTTTTGCGTTAGGAAGTTTCCCTGTAAAACAGAATGATTGAACTGCTTTTTTCAATGATGTTTGCCTTCGGAAAATGATGTGATGCTTCGCATCAATGATGTGGGCTTGCGCCCAATGAAGTTGCGCTGAAATGTAGGTTTACATCTTTCCAAATTTGTGATATAATTAGTCAGCGGCAGTATTCCGCACCCGAAGTCGCAAGGATATTTCTGCGGCTTTTTTAAAAGGAGATATTTTTATGCAAACAATTGCCAAAGGAGTATTTCGTCCTATTACAAAAACAATCATTTTAGGATCTGTTTTCTCCATACTTATTTTTGCGATATTTTTAAATGTGCATATTGCGGTTGCTATCATTGCGTTTTTTATATCTGCTTCTATTACAGGTGTAACAGTATATTTTATTGTACGAGCTAATAACGATGATACCCCGCCAATTTACGTTGAGGGAGAAAATATTTACTGTTACAATGGCAAAGTGATTTTAGAGTTTCCCGTGAGGGATTTTTATTACGCCGATGGAAAACATAAGAAATATTTCCATATTTGGGGCGGATTTATCTCGTGGGGAACCTACAATTACGGGAAAGTAAAAATATATTTTGATGATAACGGAAGAAAGAAAAAATTCGTCATAAAGAACGTATTTGAGCCAGAGAAATCCGCATTTGAATTGATGGGCTATGTAGAAAATTTCGCAAAAAAAGAAAATTTTATAGATTGTTATCAAATCTTGCGTATACGAACAGATGCCACTCAACAAGAAATTCTGGAAGCATACAATAAACTCAAAAATCAAAATGCAGACAATATTGAAGATATTTCATTGGCGTTTGAAATTTTATCTTCTCCAAAGAAAAAAGCAGAATATGATGTAAAATATTGGACTATACATGATGCATAATATCTAGAAACAAGGCTACCATTTGATAGCCTTTTTCTTTTCTCCTTTAATCCGTCAACACATCGTATATAGTAATAACGGGTAGCTTGCCAATGTAAGCAACCTAATATCATGCCTGCAAAACACCCAACAGCATACGGAAATACCCAAGATGATGTGAATAGAGATGCAAAAAGGTGTTTGAAGTAAAGAATATCGACCACACACGATAGAGGCATTCCCGCATCTTGATTTTTTTCCCGATCTGTGTTATAATACGTCGGGTTATGGATTTCCCATCCTTATTTATACGAGGTGGTTTTATGAGCTTTACCGAATGGCTGTTTAGTACCTACCCGAATCCCAAGGTCGAGGGGGCGTGGGGGCCTCTTCACATTGCCGTTTTGCTCCTTTGCATCGGCTTTATCGTTTTGACCTCGCTTCTTTTTCGCAGAAAAAGCGAGCGCGTGAGGTACGGCGTTTTGCTGGGTCTTGCCGCCGTGATCGTTCTGCTTGGGGTTGTGCGGAGAATCAACGGCTTTATTTTGGCGGACGAGCTGACCCTGCAGAGAGCGCTTAGGATCCTTCTGCCGCGCCCCGGCTGCGCCATCTCCTGCTGGCTCGTTTCGATCGCGCTGATCGTCAGACGGCGCTTCTTCTATAATTTTTCGGCGATCGTCGGCATCCTTTGCGCGACTATCTTCTTCGCCTATCCGAGCGTCGGCTTTACAAACGAGCTGATCCTCTTTGAGAATCTTTATTCGATCGTCACGCACGCCTTTTTCCTTATCATCTCGGTCTGCTTTATCACCTACGGCTTTACCGAGTTTCGTCTTGACGGCATTTTCCGCGAGGGGATCTGCCTTGCCGTGATGCTCGTCTATACCTTCCTTGAGGTCTATCTCCTTAAGATCGATCCCGATCCCTTCTATTTTCTTCGGGACAACGAGGTACAAGAGATCCTCGGGATCTCCTACGGGCTCTATCTCCCTCTCTATCTCGTCTTCATCTCGGTTTATATCGGCGCCTTCTATTTCATCCCCCGTCTTTCGGCAAGGCGAAGATCGCCGAAGGCATAAAAATTCGTTTTTTTGAAAAACCCCTTGACTTTCGAGGGGTAAAGTGCTAAAATACACCCATCAAATGCGTTGAGCAGAAAAGAGTAGGTTGGGTGTGCCCCAAAAAGAGAGCCGTCGGTCGGTGCAAGACGGTGCGGGCGCCCGTCTGAATTCCTTCTGTTAGCAGTGCGCTGAATCGGCACTTGCCGTAGTAGGATGCAACGGGCGCTCCCGTTACAGAGCTAAGGTATGAAGTACCTGAAAAGGC
>JAFYMH010000121.1 GCA_017556685.1 Clostridia bacterium
GCGAGCCCCTCAAAAAAGGGACTTCGCACTAAGAATTCGGCGTTTTGCTTCTCTGAAATCCAAAAGCGATGATGACGCCTGGATTCTTAGTGACTCAGCCCCTAAAACTACGCTCGCCCTTTCGGGCAAGCGAAGCGAAATGAAATCCGTCTGCGGCGGATTTTTGATGCCCAAAAACGAGGGTGTAAATAAATATTTACATCGTGTGGAACTCGGCAAGTTCAAGTGAAGGGTTCTTTTCAAGAGCCCAGCGGATCTCGTAATCCGCGGTGAAGATGAGGAGCCGTCTCCCCTGCATATCCTCGACGACTCGGGTTGCCTGCATCAGCTTCAGATCGGCGGGATTCACGTCGCCGACGATATAGCGGATCAGCTGATGCGGAAGGTCGCGCTTGATATACTTCACGCCGTACTCGCTCTCCATGCGGAACTCGAGCACGTCGAACTGCAGAACGCCGACGACGCCGACGACGACCCGCTCAAGACCCATGCCGGGCTCGGTAAAGATGCGGATGGCGCCCTCCTGCGCGATCTGAGTCATCCCCTTGGCAAACTGCTTGCGCTTCATCGAATCGATCTGCTCGACGATGGCGAAATGCTCGGGAGCTAAGGTGGGGATGTCCGAGAAGGTCACGCCCATGCCGCCCGACGCAACGGTATCTCCGATCGAGAAGATGCCGGGATCAAAGACGCCGATGATGTCACCCGCATATGCCTCGTCGATCACCTCGCGTACCTCCGCCATCATCTGCTGAGGCTGGGAGAGCTTGATCGACTTCTTTCCCTGCACGTGGTAGTATTCCTTACCGCGCTCGAATTTGCCCGAGCAGATGCGAAGGAATGCGATACGGTCGCGGTGCGCGCGGTTCATATTTGCCTGGATCTTAAAGACGAATGCCGAAAACCCCTCTTCAAACGGGTCGACCGTGCGCTCCTTCGCCGCGTGAGGCAGAGGGGCGGTCGTCATTTTCAGAAAGCTTTCGAGGAAGGGCTCGATGCCGAAATTGTTGAGCGCCGAGCCGAAAAAGACGGGGCTGAGCTTGCCGTGGCGAACGGCGTCGATGTCAAACTCGTAGCTTGCAACGTCAAGCAGCTCGATCTGCTCAACGAGCGCGGCGCGCGAATACTCTCCGATCAGCTCGTCAAGCCGAGCCGTATCCTCAATATCGCAGGCGATACCTCGCACGCGCTCCCTGCCGCGATGGGCGTCCGAGAAGGCGTCGATGCATCTCTTTTGGCGGTCATACACGCCCTTGAAGCTCTTTCCGCACCCGATCGGCCAGTTGACGGGATAGGTCCCGATGCCAAACTCCTTTTCAAGCTCGTCAAGAAGCTCAAAGGGGTCGCGCGCCTCGCGGTCAAGCTTATTGATAAAGGTAAAGATCGGGATGTCGCGCATGGCGCAAACCTTAAAGAGCTTGCGGGTCTGCGGCTCGATTCCCTTTGCGGCGTCAATGACCATGACGGCGCTGTCCGCCGCCATCAGGGTTCGGTAGGTGTCCTCCGAAAAGTCCTGATGCCCGGGGGTATCGAGGATATTGATGCAATAACCATCATATTCGAACTGCAAAACCGACGAGGTGACCGAGATACCTCTCTTCTTCTCGATCTCCATCCAGTCGGATGCAGCGTGCTTATCGCTTGCCTTTCCCTTGACCGAGCCTGCCGATTGGATCGCCCCTCCGTAGAGAAGGAACTTCTCGGTCAGCGTCGTCTTACCCGCGTCGGGGTGCGAGATGATGGCAAAGGTTCGCCTTCTTTTGATTTCTTCGTTCTGTGTCACCTTATACTCTCCCTGAAATTTATACGCGTTTTCCGCCGACGTAGATCCTTGCGCGGCAGTCGCAGACGGCATCCTCGCGGATGATCTCCCCTACCTCGTCAAGCCAGATCCTGCCCCTGCGCGGATTTTTAACCGATTCGATCCGCCCCTTGACCGATGCTCTGACGCTCGAATACTCAAAGGCGAGATCGCAGCCGTCGGTCGTGCAATCGATCAGGCGAAGCCCACGGCAGTAGCAAAGCGGCTGGGTCCCCGAAATGTGGCAGCCGATCAGGGTCAGATCCTTCGAATACCACCCGAGGTACTCCCCCGAGATCTCGCAGTTGATCGCCGTCACGCCCTCGGCGTGCCAGAAGGCATCCTTGGTCGCAAGACGGCTATCTCGGATGACCATATTCTTCACGTATTGGAAGGAATACTTTCCCTTGAAGTCAAGATTTGAGATGCGAAGATCCCGCGCCTCAAAAAAAGCGTATTCCCCCGAAAGTGAACAATTCTTTACATCGACGCCCCTTGACCGCCAGCCGAACTCGGGCGAAACGATCTCCGAGGAGATGAGCGAGACTCCGCGGCACTCGCGGAACGCCTTCACGCCGTGAAGGCGGCTGTTTTCAACGGTTGTGTTACGATCGTACCAGAAGGCGGCGCGGCAGTTTTCGGTCAGCTCCGAATCCCGCAGAACGACCCCCTCGGTATGCCAGAAGGGATAGCGCAGATCGAAAAAGCAGGACTCTGCAAGAAGGTCGCGGCTCTCCTTGAGCGCCGACTCGCCGTCCTCCTCGCCCTCAAAGCGGCAGGCACGAATGCCAAGCCCCACCGAATGGTAAAGCGCGCGCTCCTCGCCGAAGCGCCGATCGCAGATCCAAGCTCTTTCCTTCATAATGCTGCCTCCAAAGTATTTCCCATAGAACGCCAAAATACAGTATAACATATTTTGAAGCGAAAATCAACCTTTACTTGACAAATCCCCCCGACAATGTTATACTTAAAGACAAGCCGATATGGCGGAACTGGCAGACGCCTCGGACTTAAAATCCGATGGGAGCAATCCCGTACCGGTTCGAGCCCGGTTATCGGTTTTTTTGAGGGACGCATCAGATTTCGGCGAGAAGCGCCGTTTGCGACCCGAAGATGTATATACATACTTCGAGAGGGAGCAAACGGCGGTAGAAAAAATCCGAGATAAAATGAAGAAATCCGAAGGATTTCCACCTTAAAAGATTCACAAAGCGA
>JAFYMH010000122.1 GCA_017556685.1 Clostridia bacterium
GTCTCCCCTACAGATAAAAATCCTCCGCAGAAAACAAACAATAATCCCCGACAGATTTTTAAAAGACCTGTCGGGGTTTGTTTATTCTGTTTGACAAATTGGAATTTGACGTCATAAATCAATATTGATTTCGTACTTATCTTCAATAAGTATGCAATTCACTTTATACCTTAAAGCGAGGTCATGTATTTCTGTATTATCCGCCAACACACTCTCCATTGTGCACCAATCATCATCCAAGCGATTCTCAATCGTGTTTGCATATTTCTTTATATCAACAAAGTGATTTCTAATGTAACTCTCGCTCATTATAAGGCAAAAATATTTGATATTTTCAAGATATTTAGAGTCAAAGTCTTTCTGCCAATCGAATGGAATATAGCACCCCTCAACGATTAAGTTTTGTTTATTCTCGATAGCGGTTTTAATCATTTCACGAATGACAGGCCACAAGTATTCTGTTAATTTTGCATCGTCCATAGGGGTAAGTTCCGTGTTACCACTGCGAATTAACCCCATTTTTAGGTGGTCTATCGACAGATACGGATATTTATATTTTTCAAGTAATTTTTGAGCAAGAGCTGTTTTGCCTGTATGTGATGCTCCTGTAATTAAAATAATCATTATCTCACCTACAAATTCTTATTTATCGGTTAAACTTATCGTAGATGCATAGTGCAAATGACACGTTCTATTATAGAACAAAAACCGCAGAAGATCAATCTGCGGTTTTTGATTTTTTGTCAAAAATGAAAATGCTTCGGAATTCCACGATCGTAGACGATCTGCCGCTCGCCCTCGATCAGAGGAAGCAGATAGCGGATGCACGCCTCGGTCACGTGGTTGCCTCTCTCATTAATGAATTCTGACGGCACGGAACGGATCTGATTTGCGATCGCACCGACGGCAGAGGATCCGATCGTCAGCGCGTAGGGCTCGCTTGAGGTGCGCTCGACGGTTACCATATGCCCGCTGATGCCGTCAACGGCAAGGGAAACCGCACGACGTCCGATCGCGACCGACTCGTCAAGGTCGGTTGCCGATGCGAGATGTGCGGCACAGCGCTGAGAGAGCGAAAGCTCGGCAGAGCGA
The DNA here is from genome assembly GCA_017556685.1 of Clostridia bacterium. Lineage (GTDB taxonomy): Bacteria > Bacillota > Clostridia > Oscillospirales > CAG-272 > UBA1740. The sequence goes on from JAFYMH010000122.1 coordinate 1,093, forward strand.
ACCTTACAGCCGATCTCCTCGCGGACGATCGATTCAAGGACCTTTCCGGCACCTGCAAGATATTTATGCCCAAAAACGTCCTTTGCGCCGCTCTGAGAGCCCGCGCCAACGTATTCGCCATCGGCAAAGCGAATTCCCTCCGAGATGGCGATGACGACGTTCGGATGCTTTTTAAGAGCCTCGCGAACGTCCGAAAGAAACGCCTCGCGATCAAAGGTGCGCTCGGGAAGGTAGATATAATCGGGACCGATGCCGTCAATCGCCATCGGGAGAGCGGCGGATGCCGTCAGCCATCCGGCGTCGCGTCCCATGATCTCAATGATGGTTACGGCAGGCACGCGATAGACCGCGCAGTCACGCAGATATTCCGAAACCGTTACGGCAATATACTTTGCCGCAGAGCCAAAGCCCGGGGTATGATCGGTTCCAACGAGATCGTTGTCGATCGTTTTCGGCACGCCGATCACTCGCATCTCGTAGGATACGGTTTCAAGGTACGCCGTCAGCTTTGCAACCGTATCCATCGAATCGTTTCCGCCGATGTAAAAGAAATAACGGATATTAAGCTCCTCAAAGCGCTTAACGAGATCTCGGAAGAAATCGGGATCCTTGCTCGGATCGGGGAGCTTTTTACGGCAGGAGCCGAGCGCCGCCGCCGGCGTCTGCTCAAGCAGAGAAAGCGCCTTTTCATCGTCAAAATATTTTGAAAGATCGATCACGTCCCCCGAAAGGAAGCCCTCGATCCCGTACCGCATTCCGTACAGGGTCGGTACTGTCTCCCTTGCCTCGGCGACGCCTCTGATAACGCCCGAAAGCGTTGCGTTGATGGCGGCGGTGGGGCCGCCCGACTGACCGACGAGTGCATTGCCGATCAAGCGTTTGTTTTGATTTTTCATATTTCTCTCTCCTTTTATTTCGGCGGATCTCTCCGCAATCTTATTTGTCGTAGATTCTTTTTTCGACCGCCCTCCAGCTGAGAACCGAAAGGAAGGCGTCAACCGCCCTTTCGGGGTGCGCGCCGTGATCGGTATAGTAGGCGTGCTCCCAAAGATCAATGCAGAAAAGCGGCGTTTCCTTTGCCAGCATCGGGCAATCGTAATCCCGATAGGAGCGGATCACAAGCCTTCCGCTCGCACCGAGAAGCAAATAAACGAAACCGACGCCGCGCATCCCTACCGCCACCTCCCCGAGACGGTAGGCGAGCTCGGCAAACGAGCCGACGTCATGGGAGATCAGCTCGGCAAGCTCCCGCCGTGGATGCGGATATCCGCCCGGTGTGGCCGTGAGCGAGGAAAAGTAAAGCTCGTGCGCGTAAAGGGCTCCCGCATGCCAAAGAATGGCATCCGCGTCGCGCCTTGGAAGGGCGCGTCCCGTCAGAATCCGTCGCACGGACATGGAGGATAGCTCGGCATAGGACGCGCGAAAGATCCTCATCGCATCAAGATGCGCGCGACATATCTGCCCGTAATGAGCCTCGATGGAACCGCATCCGAAGGCGGGGGACAAGGTGTCCGAGGGGAACGGAAGCCCCCTCAAAAAGAAACTTTCAGTCTCAGGCATTCTCATTCTCCAAAAGCGTATTTGCTTTGATATATGAGATGCCGGGTAAAATCATTCCGGGTCTGCTTCGGTTTTGAAAAGCTCTTCTTCGGTATAAGCGTATTTTTTGCCGCAGAAGCGACAGTCGACCGAAAGCGTCCTCTCACCCGTCTCGGCCTCCTGCTCGCTTAGCATACGTAGGATTTCGTCGCGCGAGATCGTACGGATGCCGCGTAGGAATCTTTCGTGACTGCAATCGCAAAAATACTCGACCTCGATCGTATCGAAGGGATCGAACTCAATTCCGCGAAGCGCAACCGAGGCAATATCGAAGCCATCCATTCCGCTCGCCACGAGCCCCGAGATCTCTTTCAAGGCATCCGAATTTTTTTCGATCGCGTCAACCGTTGCGGGATCGGCAAAGGGCAAAAGCTGGATCAGCGCCCCGCCCGCCGCAAGGCAGGTTCCGTCGGGATTAACGAGGACTCCGAGAGCACAAAGGGTCGGGATCTGCTCGCTCTCGGCAAAATAGGCGGCAACGTCCTCTGCAATCTCGCCGCTTTTGAGCGCAACGGTTCCGACGTGCGGCTCACCATTGCCTTTTTCGCGCACGAGATACAGATACCCTTCTCCGACAGCACCGCCAACGTCAAGCTTGCCGTTCGGCTTGCGCTCGGGGTCGGCGCTCGGATTCTCAACGTAGCCCTTGACGTTTCCATAATAATCGGCAACCGCCAGAAGCTTTCCGAGCTCTCCGTCGGCGTTGATCCCAAGCGTTACGGTGTCTCCTTTTTCGCCCGAGAGCGAGCCGATCATGGAAGCGGCGGTCAGTAGCCTTCCGAGCGCGGCGGTCGCGGTCGGCGCCGTTTTGTGAAGCATAGTGGCGCGCGATACGATCGCGGTAGAGTCGATGACGACAATGCGCGCGCTTCCGTCACGGGTCATCCCCCGAAAAATCGTTGAATTTTTCATAACGCGTCTCCTTTTATGACTTGATCGCTCTGGCAACGAGATACCACCGCTCGCTTTCCTCGGTGATCGGCTCGCATTTGGGAGAGCCGTATGCTCCGATCAGCGAAAAGCCGCACGCATCAAGTGCCTTTTCAATCGATTTCAGAGGATACATCCTTTCGGTCTGCCGCTCGTCGTAACGCACGTAGCGGCCGTCCTTTCCCTCCTCAAAGAGGGTGATATCGAAGTGACAAAGCTTGCTTTTTGGATGGTAAGCGTTCTGCCAGGTGCAAAAGACCCCGGGCGCCTCAAAGACGTAGCTTGCGTCACCGTACAGCGTCTCAAACTTGCTTTTGCTGTTGAGATCGAAAACAAACAGACCGTCGGGAGTGAGATAGTTATGCACGAGGCGAAGACAAGAGTAAAGCTCGTCACGCTTTGTCAGGTGGTTGATCGAATCAAGACAGCAAACGACCGCCTCAACCGTCCCATAGAGCTCAAAGTCGGTCATATCCTGCTGTAGCCAAAGGATGCGATCCGATAAGCCAAGCTCTGCGGCGCGGTCGCGCGCGACAGAGAGCATCTCACAGCTTCGGTCCACGCCGATCATATCAAAGCCGCGCTCGGCAAGCGCAAGCGTCATGCTTCCGGTCCCGCAGGCGAGATCAAGGACCGACTCGACCCGTCCCCGAAACTCCCGAGAAAGGATCTGCTCGATCGCCGAAGCCCAGGCGGGATAATCAAGCTCGGCGTTCCACGCATCGTAATACGGAGCAAGCACGCGGTAAATATCACTCATCGAAGAACCCTCCCTTCTCTCCCCCGAAGCGCCGAAGCATCTCGCCAACCTCAAGGCGGTCGGCGGCGAACGCCTCGCGAAGCAGCTCTGCGGGAATATACTCGTCGTATTTTTCATAGATCGGACACTCGTTTTCCGACACCAGATCCTCGGCATCAACTCCGACTCGGGCAAAGTCGGAGGAGATAGCCGCAAAGAGCTGACTTAAGGAATCCCCACGCGACTTAAAGGTCATATAACAGCATCCCTCAGAGGACAGATCCGAGATGCCGAGTCTCGCGGCGTTGCGGGTCAGATATCGCTTTAGCGTACGGAACGCACGCGTACCGAGCCATGGGAACAGCACGACCGAGCTTCCGCCAAGCGAAATCAGCATGCTCTCGCCAATCCCCGCTCTACTAGCGATCCGCCTTGCGGTCGCAAGGCGTTCTCGGGCGTTTTTGGAAAGATACGGATACTCGGTATCCTCAAGAAGAACGCGGCGCATCCGCTCTAAAATGGCGGTATGGATCTCGCCCGAGTCACCTGGCCAGGAGATCTCCATCTTTCCGTCAACCGCACGAACGAAAATAAGATGCCTTATGAGATCGACCTCAAGAACCTCCCAAACCCGACCTGCAAGCGCGAAGCGGTCGCCGACGGGAGGCGGCGTTGTGATCGTACCGATCTCATCCGAGCCCGAGCGAACCGTGAAATCCTCGCTGTCCTTAAATACAGCGTAGAATTTGAAGCTCGAGATAAGGCGCTCTCCCTTCAGTCCGATGATCAGCCCCTTCTCCTCGGTCATTTCGATATACTCGTTCTGAATCATCGAAACGAGGAGTGACTTATACTGCTCCTTTGTCACCTCGGCAAAGGGCGGAAGCGTGAGCACGCGCTCGGCAAGAGCCCTTGCCGTCAGCTCCCCGCTTGAAGCGAGCAGCGAAAGGGTCTGATGAAAGAGAAGACTGTACGGAAGCCTTTTACGTCTCGGCGGCTCGATAAAGCGCCGCTCGATATAAAGCTGCACGATGGCGATTCCGCGAAGCAGCTCCCACGGGATCAACTGCGGCAACGGGGTGTTCGGAAGGGGCGACTCCTCGCGATAGACGAGGATCATCTCGGGCGCAAGCTCTCGCCGTCCCGATCTGCCAAGGCGCTGGAGAAAGGAGGATACCGAATTCGGAGCACCGATCTGCGCAACGCGCTCAAGCCTTCCGATATCGATCCCGAGCTCCATCGTTACGGTCGCGCAGGTAACGGCGCGACGAACGCCGTCATCCTTCATCTTCAGCTCTGCATCCTCACGGAGCGAGGCAGAGAGATTGCCGTGATGGATTAGAAAAACGTCCTCTTCCCGTCGGTGCTTGGCGATCTGCCGAAGCGTTGCCGTCACGTACTCGGTCTCCTCTCGGGAATTAGAGAAAACGAGCGTTTTTTTATCCTTAACGGCATCATAGAGAAATTCGTATCCCGGGTCGATCGCCGCAGTATTCCCCGTTCTTGCCGTTTCGATCGAGTGAGGCGTCTGATCCTCGCTTGGATTCTGAAAATAGAAATGCTCCATCAGAAGCCGCCAATGAAGCGGCACTCTTTCGGGAATCGGCGCCTCGGTCTCCCGAGGGCTTCCCGCGCCGAGCCATGCACGCGCGGCGATAGGATCCCCAAGCGTCGCCGAAAGCCCGATGCGACGGGGCGACGAGGAGATCTTCCGCTCAAGACGGCTGAGAAGACACAAGACCTGATTTCCGCGATCCGAGCCGATCAGAGTGTGGATCTCGTCGAGCACGATATAGCGAAGTCCACCGAACAGGCGCGGGATATCGTTTGAGCGGTTGATGAGCATGCTCTCAAGAGACTCGGGCGTGATCTGCAATATTCCCGACGGATCCTTTAGCAGCTTGGTCTTGTGGGATGCTCCGACGTCACCGTGCCAATGGTAGACGGGAATTCCGCTCAGATCAAGCAGCTCCTGCATACGGGAGAACTGATCGTTGATCAGGCTCTTAAGGGGGGCGATATAGAGAACAGAAACACCGCCTTTGCTCGGCGCGGCACAAAGCTCGGAGAGGATCGGAAAAAAGACAGCCTCGGTCTTTCCCGACGCCGTTGACGAGGAAAGGAGAAGATTAGACTCGCTCTCAAAAATCACTCTTGCCGCCGTCATCTGCACGTCGCGAAGGCTCGACCATCCGCGCCGATAGATATATTCCTGAATGAAATCGGGAAACCGCGCAAAAATGCGATCCGCTTCGGTCATACACTTCCCTCCCTTCCTATCAGATCCGATCGGATCCGGTTTCATTACAGCTCAAGATCAAAGGGCGTCACGCATGCCGAGATCGAAGGCTCGGCCCCCTGCGTCTGCCCATCGGTGTATCCCGCCTCACGGGAGACGAGATGCGTGACAAGCTCGGAAAAGACAGCCGAGGGATTATCCCGAAGGATCGAAAGCAGGGTGAGATAGTCGCGGATGATCTCGCGCGGCGTTATCATCTCGTCAGCCCCTGCGCGTGAAAGCTCGTTTTGCAAAAACGCCTGCATCTGATCGGGGGTAATACGTGCCTGCACGCCCTCCTTCGTTGAAAAGAGGACCGTCAGACGGGAAAGCAGGGCAAGCAGCTCGTTATCCGACAGACGGCGCAGGCGGATGACGGGCGCCGAAAGGTTTCGGTATCCAAGCTCGGCAAAGCGTCCGTCGGAAAGTCGCGAGCGAAGCGCTTCGTAGCTGAAGAGCCCTCGGCGCGTATCCTCAAGGAACTGCGGCGTTCCGCCAAGGATCACGCCAAGATGGGGCGCACGCCCCTGGAGCGTATCGTTGAAGATCGAGAGAAGCTTTTCGTAGTTGGATTCCCGAGAAATGCGGTTGGCGATCTTGTAGAGATTGACGCATTCGTCGATGAAAACGACGAGTCCGCTATACCCAAGGCGATGGGAAAGGAGCGCCCAAAGCTTGATGAAATCGTACCAGCTGTCGTCGTCAATGATCTTGCTGACCGAAAATCCGAGCGCGTGCCTTGCCTCGGTCTTTCCCGAAAACTCGCCGCGGAACCAACGTAGGCAAGCACTCTTGCGGTCGGCATCGTCCGAGATGCAAGCAAGATAATACTCGCAAAGGACACGGGCGAAATCAAAGCCTCCAACGTATCCCTCAAGGGCAAGGGTCGTTTCCAGAATCCGCTTTTGCATTTCAAGAGAAAAGCTCGGATGCTCGGGAAGAATGCCCGACAAGGCAAGCTCGGCACGAAGCTGATCGAAATGGCGGGAGAGCACCATCGGAAGGGCGCCGCCGTCGGGAGATGCCTTTGAGGCAAGATTTTTCATCAGCTCACGGTAGGTCGCAAGCCCTGCCCCGTTCCCGCCCGAAAAGCGGCGCTCGGGGGAAAGATCGGCGTCGGCGCAAAGGAACCCCCGGTCAAGGGCATAGCCGCGCAAAAGCTGGATCAGAAAGCTTTTTCCGCTTCCGTAGCGTCCGACGAGCAAGCGCATTGCCGAGCCGCCCTCGGCAACGGCGGAAAGCGAATCGACAAGCGAGGCGATCTCCTCCTGCCTCCCGATGGCAACGTAGGGAGCGCCGCTTCGCGGAACGACTCCTGCAGAAAGCGAGGATAGGAGGGTAGCGAGGATCCTTTTCGGGATCCTTACTTCTCCGAAAGGCGCTTCTCTGTCCATTTCATCACCTCATCCAAATAATCTTCTATCACGGTATATCCATTTTCGCTCGCCTCAAGGACGATATCCCCAAGAAGCTCGGTAAAAGCAAGATTGATCCGCTCGGCAATCGAGTCCTCACTCTGATCCGTCGTCTTTAATACCCGTTTGCGACTATCGCCGTCGCCCGTCAAAAGCGAATGCAGATAAACGGCGTCGGCATGCGAAAGCGAGGGAGCGCTTCCCCCGGGCTCCTGCAGTGCCGTCTCAAAGGACGGCCGAGGGGACGAATCAGCTAACGCAAGGAGAGTCTCGGATGCCTCTTCCTCGCTTGCAAGAAGGCGCGCATTTTCCCAGGAAAGGCTTTCGATCTCCTTTGCCCCCTCGAGCGAAAATCCACGGCTCTCAGCCTCGTAAAGCGCCTCATAGGAGGGACGCTGCTTGATTTTGCGCTTTTCCTCTGCACGCGAAAACAGGTCGGCAAAATAGCGGTCGACCGTCGCGGAAAGGATCGGCTCGAGTGGCGGCACCGAGAGCCTGCTTTTGATCGAAAGGAGCGCACGAAGCTTGTTTTCGGCGTATTTGACCGAAGCCGTTACCGCCTCGCGAAGTCCTGCCGCGGCGTGGAAGCTGAGATACTCTACGGTCAGCGTACACTTGATGTTGTGCGAGCAAAGCGAGCCCGAGAACGCAGCGCGTGAGAGCACGGAGCTTTCTTCGGTATCGATCGAGGCTCTCCCGCTTGAGAAAAGAACGCGAAAGACCTCTCGCATCACCGCGAAGAGATGTCGGCGAAAGAAATCGGCGTGCTCGCCCTTTGCATAGCGGCTCTTCTCAAAGCGATAATCCGAGATCATCGCAAGCAGCGCCGCCGTTCCGTCCTCTGTGAGCGCTGAGATGCCGCCAAGATAGAACTCCTTAAAATCGCTATGCTCCATCACGGCATCAAGGAAGGGGGAGATCTCCTCGGTTGGGCAGGGCAAGCGGTGAAGCAAGCAGTAATCGGTCAGCCAGACCGTCATATATTTATCGATCTTCGGAAGCTTATCGCGGTACAAGCGCCAGGCGCGGCAAAGCAAAACGACACCATCGCGGGGCAAAATGCGATCGGGAAGGTTCAGGATCTCGTAAATATAGAGCCAAAAGTAGCTATAATCGACCCTTGGCGTCTCCCCACGCCGAAGTGCATCCCGAAAGTAGAAATAATACCGAAGCTGCTCCTCACTGAGCTGAGAATACTGCGGAATGTAGGAAAAAAACGGGACGTAGGGGCACTCCTCTCCGCGGCGGTCGAAATACGCCTCGGCGTGACGCCTGAACTGAGCGTAAAAGCTATACCCCGTCTCCCTTGCCGTTACCGTCACGCGACGGATCAAGGGGTTGTCGGTCGGGAGATAGCTCTCCTCGCTGACCGAAAGGCATGGGATCGAGCCAAGGCGCCCCTCGTCTCGGTCTCTCGGGTCGCCCTCGGGCTCGCGGATCTCACCGAGTCGAATCTCGCGCTTAAAGGGTCCTCGGTCCGCCGTTTTTTTCTTTTTCGGAATGAGATCGGAAAGGTCCCAAAAATCGCCAAGATCGACCATTAATGCGGCACCTCCCATCTCCTCAAAGCCGAAGCTTGCTGTATCAATTTATTCTATCATACTTCTTGTAGTTTGTCAATCGATCATAAGGGATTTCAACGCGAGAAAAAATCTCCCGAATTCCTTCTTTTCACTTGCAAAAAAAACTTTTATCGTGTAAAATAAAAGGAGAAACGGTGAAAGGAGAGGTTATCGTGCTAAATACGGGCATCCGCAGCCTGAAGGGCGTGGGAGAAACGCGCGCCAAGGCACTCGAGCGCCTTGGACTTTTTACCGTTGGCGATCTTTTGCACCACTACCCGCGCGCTTACCAGAATCGCGGCGCCATACGCGCTCTTTCGGATGCGCCGATCGGGGAGAAGGCCGCCTTTCTTCTGACGGTTGCAAGCGAGCCGATCTCGACGCGCATCAAGGGGCGCATTACCGTTACCAAGCTCCGCCTCTTTGACGAAAGCGGCTCGATCGAAGCGGTCTTTTTTAATCAACCCTATCTCAAAGACGTCTTTCACGTCGGTATGACCTTCCGCTTTTGGGGCGCCGTAACGATCTCCGGAAAGCGCCGTCAGCTTGCATCGCCGCTTTACGAAAAATATTCCGAAAATGATATTCTGCCCGATTTTATCCCCATATATCCGACAACAGAAGGGCTAACTCAGAAGCTTATGACGGCTCTGACCGAGCAAGCGCTTACAATCGGGCTCCCCCATCTCTCGGATCCTCTCCCCGAGTCGATCCGCCTAAAGCGCGAGCTTCCCGTGCTTCGTTACGCCATCTCCGAGCTGCATCGCCCGACGAGCGACAAGGCGCTTTCAACGGCTCTTCACCGCATCGTTTTCGACGAGCTTCTCACCCTCGGGCTTGCCGTTTCGCTTTCCAAAACCGAGCGTGAGAGCGAGATGACAGAGCCCTGCCGCCCTACCTCGATGAAGCCCCTTCTCGACGCGATTCCCTACGAGCTGACCAACGCGCAAAAGCGGGTCATCAACGAGATATACAGCGATATGACGGGGCGTGGCTATGGCGAAAGATGCCCCACCATGCGTCGAATTCTGATCGGTGACGTCGGATGCGGAAAAACCATCTGTGCCGCCGCCGCCGCGCTGATCGCTCTGGCGTCGGGAAGGCAGGTCGCACTGATGGTGCCGACCTCAATTCTTGCCCATCAGCATTATGAGGATCTTGCCCCGCTCTTTGCGAAAATGGGATACGAGGTAGCCCTGCTGACAGGTTCGACAAAGGCATCCGAGAAGCGGAAGATCCTCTCGCGCCTCTCCGATCCTACGTCCCCCCTGCCCATGATCATCGGTACGCACGCGCTTCTATCCGAGAACGTCGTCTTTTCCGACCTTGCTCTGACGATCACCGACGAGCAGCATCGCTTCGGTGTCATGCAACGCGCGCGCCTGAAGGAGAAATACAAGGCGAGCCACATGCTCGTCATGAGCGCAACCCCCATTCCGCGAACCCTTGCCCACGTCGTATACGGCGATCTCGCCGTTTCAAGGATCGACGAGATGCCGAAGGGACGGATCCGCGTTGATACCCACGTCGTCGGAGAGGCATACCGAGATCGGCTGAACGCTTTTATCAGGCGTCAGATAGAAGATGGCGGTCAGGTCTACGTCGTCTGTCCCTCGATTGAGGAAAAGGTCGATCCCGAGGAGGAGGGAGCCGTTTCGATCGAGCAGCTTACCTCGCCGTCTCGCTTTAAGGAAGGCTCGCCGCTCAAAAATGCGGTCGATTACGCCGAAAATCTCAAAAAAGTCTTCCCTGACATACCGAGCGCGCTTCTGCACGGAAAAATGAAGCAAGCCGAAAAGGATGCGGTCATGAGCCGCTTCGTTTCAGGGGAGATTAAGATCCTCGTATCAACCACCGTCATTGAGGTCGGCGTCAACGTTCCGGATGCAACCCTGATGATCGTTGAAAACGCCGAGCGCTTCGGTCTCTCCCAGCTGCATCAGCTTCGCGGTCGCGTCGGTCGCGGAAAAAAACGCGCCTTTTGCGTTCTCGTCTCGGACAGCCGAGGCGAAACGGCGCGTGAGCGCCTTCGGGTCATGGAAAGCACCTACGACGGCTATGCGATCGCAGAGCACGATCTCGCTATTCGCGGCCCCGGAGACTTCTTTTCGGGCGCAAACGGCGAGGCGCGGCAATCGGGAGGCATTTCCCTTCGGCTCGCTTCCCTTTGTAGTGACACGGCTCTGATGCAAGCGGCGTTTTCCGAGGCGGCAGAGATCGTCTCTTGTGACCGAACGCTATCGAAGCCCGAGCATCTTGCCCTAAGACAAGAGGTAGACAGACTCTTTCAGATCAACGAAAATACGATCTCGTAAGCCAAAAAGCGGCTTACCCGAAAGGAATCGACATGGCAAATCAACATCCCTTAGCCGACCTTCTCCGCCCGAGCACGCTCGATGAGATCGTCGGACAAAGGCATCTCGTTGGGGAAAACGGCATCCTTCGCCGTCTGCTTGATCGCGGACATATCCCGAACATGATCTTTTCAGGCCCTCCCGGAACCGGAAAAACGACCTGCGCCAACATCGTTGCCGCAAAAAGCAATCTTACGCTCTGCCGACTCAACGCAACGACCGCAAGCATCTCGGACGTCAAGGACGTTATCGCCGCAAGCTCAAGCCTTCTCGGGCATAACGGCGTGCTTTTGTATCTCGACGAGATCCAATACTTCAACCGCAAGCAGCAGCAGACCCTTCTTGAGTTCATGGAGGACGGACGGATCACGCTGATCGCCTCAACGACCGAAAACCCTTATCTGTACATTTATAACGCGATCCTCTCGCGCTCGAGCGTCTTCACCTTCGAGAGCGTTTGTGCCGAGGAGATCGTCCCTGCCCTTCTTCGCGGTCTTTCGTACCTGAACGAAACCTATCACAGCGAGATCAAGGCGGAGGAAAAGACCCTTCTTGCGATCGCAAAAAGAAGCGCGGGCGACGTTCGCATGGCGATCTCGATCCTTGAAAACGCATACTTTGCAGCGGATGACGAGATCACAGAGGAGCTTACGGATCGGCTTGCGCCCCCGATGATCGGACGCTTTGACAAGGACGGAGACGTGCATTTCGATCTTCTCTCAGCTCTGCAAAAGTCGATTCGCGGATCCGACGTTGACGCCTCGATCTTTTATCTTGCAAGACTACTTGTGGGAGGGGATATCCTCAGCGTTTGCAGGCGCCTGCAGGTGATTGCAAGCGAGGACATCGGCGCCGCCTATCCGATGGCGGCGGCAATCGTGCGCGCGTGCGTGGAAAGCGCGAAGGACCTCGGGCTTCCCGAGGCGTCGATCCCGCTCTCTAACGCCGTCGTCGTGCTTGCAACCGCCCCGAAATCCAATAGCGCCCACGTTGCCTTTGAGCTTGCTAAGGCGGATATTGAAAAGGGGCTCGGCACCGAGATCCCGCAGCATCTGCGCGCACCGCTCTACAAGGGCTACCGCTACCCCCACGATTATCCGATGCATTACGTGGCTCAGCAGTATCTGCCACGTGACCTTGCAGATCGCGTGTATTACACCTTCGGCGACAACCGCACCGAGTCAACCGCCAAGGCGTACTACGA
>JAFYMH010000123.1 GCA_017556685.1 Clostridia bacterium
GTCTTGTACGGCTCTCAAACGATCCACGCGACCTGATCATCGATTCGCGTATGGCGTGGCATTTCACGAAAAATACCTTCCGTGTTTACATGACGACCGAGCCCGAGATCAGCGCGGCACGCATTATGGCGGCAAAGCGCGACGTCGAGTCCTTCGGCTCGCTTGAGGAAACGGCGGCGCAGATCGTTCGGCGCCGTGCAAGCGAGAAAAAGCGCTATCAGGAGCTTTACGGAGTGGATCTGACCGATCTTACGAACTATACGCTCATCGTTGACACCTCCTACGCAACGCCCGAGGAGGTTGCCGACGTGATCCTCTCGTCGCTTGCCGTTTGGCAGGCAGACCCCACGGCGCGCTTTTGCGAGATCTGCACCTCTCGCCTGATGCGTCCGCTCGACTCTGCCGAGGATGGCGGCGAGCCGACCGTTTTCTTTGAGGATAATCGCTTCTGCCTTAGCCGAGGGCTTTCTCTTGCCGAGAAGGCTGTCGAAAAGGGAAGCACCTTCATTTCCTGCCGCCTTGCTCCCGGCTCTGCCGACGGGCGCAGATACGCGAAATTTGAGATTGGAGAATCATCGACATGCTGACCTTTCAAAAAGAAGCCGCAGAGAAGCTTGAGGGTGCCGTCAAGGCTCTGTTTCCCGAGGCAAACCTGACGGCACAGGAGCTCTTTGGAATGCTCGAGGTACCGCCCGACTCCAAGATGGGCGACCTGGCTCTGCCCTGCTTTAAGCTTTCGCGCTCACTGCGCACCTCGCCCGTTCGGATCGCCGAGCAGCTTGCCCCCGCCGTTTCGGGCGGCGAGATCGCGCGTACCGAGGCGGTTTCGGGATACCTGAACCTTTTTGCCGACCCCGAGGCGCTTTCCGCCCGCGTGCTTTCCGAGATCGCCTCTCGCGGCGAGCGCTACGGCTCGCCCGAATGCGGAGAGGGAAGGACCATCGTTCTCGACTATTCCTCCCCGAACGTTGCCAAGCCCTTTCATATCGGGCACCTCGGCACGACGGTGATCGGACATTCTCTCAGACTCCTGCACGAGTTTGCGGGATATAAGTGCATCGGAATCAATCACCTCGGTGACTGGGGAACGCAGTTCGGAAAGCTGATCGTTGCCTATCGCTCCTGGGGCTCAAGGGAGGCGGTCGAGCGGGACGAGATCGACGAGCTCGTGCGCCTGTACGTCAAGTTCCACGAGGAGGCCGAGAAGGATCCGTCTCTGAACGACGTTGCCCGCGCTGAGTTCACCAAGCTTGAGGCGCACGATGAGGAGAATCTCGCGCTCTGGAGATGGTTCATTGAGATCAGCCTGCGCGAGTACAAAAAGACCTACCGTCAGCTTGGGATCGAGTTCGATTCCTATAACGGCGAGAGCTTCTATACCGACAAGATGCCGAGACAGATCGAGCTGCTTCGTGAAAAGGGACTGCTCTCGATCGACGACGGCGCCTCGGTCGTTCGCCTTGACGAGTGGAATATGCCTGTCTGCCTGATCCTCAAGCGCGACGGCTCGACCCTTTACCCGACCCGCGACATCGCCGCCGCCGCATACCGTTACGAGAATTACGATTTCGATAAGTGCATCTACGTCACCAGCGCAGGACAGTCGCTGCATTTCGCGCAGTGGTTCAAGGTCGTTGAGCTGATGCAGTATCCCTGGTTTGACCGTCTTGTGCACGTTCCCTACGGAACCGTCAGCATCAACGGCGCCAAGCTTGCGACCCGAACCGGAAACGTCGTGCTCCTGAAGGACCTCTTTGCGCAGGCGATCGAGAAGGCAAGCCAGATCAGCGCCGAGAAGAACCCGAACGCCGAGGGCAGAGAGGAGATCGCAGAGGCAGTCGGTGTCGGTGCGATCGTCTTCCACTATCTTGCCAACAATCGCATGCGCGACATCAACTTCGTTTTGGAGGACGCGCTTTCCTTTGACGGAAATACCGGCCCCTACGCACAGTATACCTACGCGCGTACCTGCTCGATCCTCGAGAAGGCGGGCGGAAGAGGAAGCTTTACGGGCGGCGCCGTGTCGGATGCCGAGCTTGCGCTCGTCAAGACTCTTGCAAGTTTCCCCGAGCGCGTGCTCGCGGCACTCCGTGAGTACGAGCCCTCGAACGTCACGCGCTATATCCTCGACCTCTGCGCGGCGTTCAACCGCTTCTATCACGATTGCCAGATCGTCAGCTGCGAGGATGAGAAACTTCGCGAGAACCGCATCGCCATGACAGCGGCAAGTTCGACGGTTCTCAGAACCGCGCTCTCTCTGATCTGCATGAAGACCCCCGAGAAGATCTGATCGGTCGTCTAAAAACTGTAAAAACAGCCGGGTTTCCGGTGAGAAAGGGTATAAATCAATGTCCGGACATAGCAAATGGAATAACATCAAGCATAAAAAGGAAAAATCCGACGCGGCAAAGGCAAAGGTCTTTACCAAGATCGGAAAGGAGATGGCGATCGCCATCCGCGCAGGCGGACCCGATCCGTCGGTCAACGGCAAGCTCCGCGACCTGATCGCCAAGGCGAAGGCAAGCAACGTCCCGAACGATAACATCGAGCGCGTTATCCGTAAGTTCTCGGGCGCAAACGACGTCGTTTACGAGGAGATCAATTACGAGGGGTACGGTCCTGCCGGCGTTGCCGTCATCGTCAAGACCGCAACCGATAACCGCAACCGTACGGCGGGCAACGTCCGCTCCTATTTCTCGAAATACGGCGGGAACCTCGGTCAGAACGGCTGTGTCAGCTTCCTCTTTGAGGAAAAGGGCGTGATCGTCATCGTTGACGAGGATCGGGAGCTTGATGAGGATCGCCTGATGGAAACGGCGCTTGAGGCAGGCGCAAGCGACTATTCGGGTGAGGACGGCATCTTCGAGATCATCACCGAGCCTGACGATCTTTCTGCTGTCAGTGAGGCGCTTACCGCCGCAGGCTATACGCTTTCGTCCGCCGAGGTCTCGATGGTTCCGAACACCTACGCGAAGCTCACCTCCGACGAGGACAAAAAGCGCATGGAGCTGCTTCTTGAGAAGCTCGAGGACGACGACGACGTCTCGGACGTTTACCACAACTGGGACGACGAGGACTGATTCCCCGAAAACGGAGGGGGCTGTCACATTTGACGAGACCGAAAAAATCCGAAGGATCAACCAAAAAGGAATTTCACATAGTGAAAGGATTCGCTTTGTGAAGCTTTTAAGGTGGAAATCCTTCGGATTTCTTCTTTTTTATCTTGGATTTTTTCTACCGCCGTTTGCTCCCTCTCGGAGTATGTGTATACACCTTCGGGTCGCAAACGACGCTTCTCGCCTAAATCTGATGCGCCCCACAAAA
>JAFYMH010000124.1 GCA_017556685.1 Clostridia bacterium
GGCTAAGCTCTGTCGATGAGCTTCCGGGACTTGATAACGAGGAGCTTCAGCAGGTCTTTAGAAAGGTCGAGGAGAAGCTTGAGAGTGATGCCGAGCAATTCTCGCGCGACGAAAATCAAATTACGATCGACGATGCGTTAAAGCTTAGCGAAGCGAGCGAGAGCGAAGCCTCCCCCGCCGAGGCACAGGAGCCCACCGAATCCGAAATCGCCGAGCTTCCCTTTGATCTGCCTGAGCAAAACGAGACTTTGGCTGACGACTGAGCCCGGGCGTCCTCTGCTATGATAAAGGAGGTGAGGCTGTGACCGTTTGGATCGTACTTGGCTGTGTTTTCGTTTGTATCCTTTTGCTCCTCTCTCTGCCGATCTCCTTGCAGGCTACTGCCTCGGAGCAAACGGTACGTGCCGAGATTTCCTATCTCGGGGTCATCAGAAAGAGCGTTTATCCCCTTCCGTCAAGGCGAAAAAGAAGAAAAAAGAGACAAAAAAGCAAGGCAGAGCCAAAAGCGCCGATTGCTCAAAAACAAGGCACCAAAAAAAGCCGTCTCTCTCAGCTTCGTGAGCTCAGAGGCTTGATCGCGGCAATTTTGATTCGTATGCCGAGAACCTTTACTCTTGCCGTCAAACGGCTTCAAATTCGCGTTGCATCGGATGATCCCGCAAAAACCGCATTGCTTTACGGGGCGATATCCTCTACTCTTTCGTTTTCCCTCGCCTGGCTTGACCGCCACCTCTTTTCAATCAAGCCTACCTGCACAAGGAACATTTCGCTCGTTGCGGATTTTGAAGGCGAGCGTATAACGCTTGACGCCGACCTTCGTCTCAGAACCACCCCATATCGACTCCTTTCGCTTGGCGTTAAGGTACTTCTTCCCCATTTTTTCAAGCATAAAAAGAACAAGAAAAAGAGAATACAGCATACAAAGAAAGGGGCAATTCCATGTCAGAAATGAAAAGCAAGCTTAGTGAGCTCATTGAGGCATCGCTTAGGAAGATCAAGGATCTTGCCGAGTCGGATACCGTTGTCGGAAAACCGATCACTACCCAAAACGGCACGACCATTCTTGTGGTTTCCAAGATCTCGGTCGGCGTTGTAAACGGAGGACTTGACTATAGCGGAAAGCGCCGCTCCAAGGACGGCGCCAAGGAATACTCCGACGGAGAGCCGCACTTCGGAGGAGGTGGCGGTGCAGGTATTTCTATGTCGCCGATCGCCTTTCTGACCATCTCTCCCGACGGCAAGGTCGAGCTCATCCCGCTCTCACCTTCCCCCGCCGCCGCTTCCTCCTCAGTCGATCGCATTGCTTCTATCATTGAGCGCTCCCCCGAGCTTCTTGAGAAGGCAAAGGCTGTTTTTGCAAGGAAGAAGAAGGAAGACTCATCGTCTGACGAGGAGTTAGTAGAGACCCCCGAGACCGAAGCCGAGGAATAATCCCTTTCGCTTCTGCTCACAATAGAGGCAATCCATGCAAAGGAGGCGCAAAATTTGCGTGCCGCATCTATGATTGCCTCAATTCTTCTTCTCTTCAGCGTTGGGCGACTGCTTCAAAGTGAGGTTGCCGCCGTAGGTTCGCCACCCACGCCATCGCTCTCTGCCGCATCCTCTGTGCTCTACGAAGCGAACTCCGAAACCTTCGTTTTTACCAAGGATGCCGACACTCCAAGGCCGATGGCGAGCACGACCAAGATCATGACGGCGCTCGTTGCCGCTCGAAGATGCCGTAGTCTTGATGAAACCGTTACGGTTCCGAAATCTGCGGTCGGCATTGAGGGCTCGTCGCTCTATCTGCGTCAGGGCGAGCAAATTTCGCTCCGAGAGCTTCTCTACGCGCTTTTACTGCAAAGCGCAAACGACTCAGCCGTTGCCATCGCCGTCCATATTTCGGGAAGCGAGGAGGCGTTCGTTTCGGAAATGAACCGAACGGCAACCGAGCTTGGTCTTACCAACACGCATTTTACCAATCCTCACGGATTGCATAACGAGCTGCACTACACGAGTGCAAGAGATCTTGCGCTCATTTCGGACGCCGCCCTCAAATGCTCTGCGATTCGCGAGATCGCATCGACGATTCGTCATACGATTCCCGAGACCAACCTCTCCCCTGCCAGAACGATCGTCAACCACAACAAGCTTCTGCGAATACACGACGGCGCCGTGGGACTGAAAACCGGCTTTACGAAAGCAAGCGGCAGATGTCTTGTCGGAGCCCTTGAAAAGGAGGGACTCTCCTTGATCAGCGTAACGCTGAATGCGCCAAACGATTGGGACGATCATAGCAAGCTCTTTGACTATGGTCGTGCGAGCCTTGTGTCAAGGCTCGTTGCTCCGAAGGGGACTCTTCATTACGAAATTCCGATCATCGGATCAAGCAGTGATTCTGTCGTTTGCACAAACGCCGAGGACGTCGTGCTCGTTCTCCCGAGAGATGCAAGCATCCCCGAGCCCTGCATCCGTCTATCGCATTTTGCCGTTGCGCCGGTTCGGTCAGGGGCTGTGCTTGGGTCACTATCCTACGAGTTAAATCAACGCGTGCTTTTCGAATGCTCGCTGATCGCGGAAAATTCAGTTGATGCGATGGCGATCGGATAAGCCGTACAAAATCAATCGATCAAGGACAATCTCATGCAAAAAATTCGTATTCAAAAGTATTTTTCCGACTGTGGACTGATGTCCCGCCGCGCCGCCGAAAAGGCAATTTCAGACGGTGAGGTCTCCTTAAACGGACATCCCGCCCACATCGGCGACTCGCTTGACCCCGCGAAGGATATCGTTACCTATCGCGGCACTCCCGTCGTTCAAAAAAAACGGGAGCATACGTATATTATGCTCAACAAGCCCCGCGGCTATATCACCTCCATGAGCGACCCGAACGGACGCAAATGCGTTACCGAGCTTCTTTCGGGTGTCAAAACCCGCGTTTACCCGATCGGCAGGCTTGATCTGATCTCCGAGGGACTTTTGCTTCTGACCGATGACGGCGAGCTTGCCAACCGTCTGACCCATCCGAAGCACTCGATTCCGAAAATCTACCGCGTTAAGGTGGCAGGCGCCGTCTCCGAGGAGCAGCTTGACACGCTTCGCTCTGAGCTTGTCATCGACGGCTATCAGATCGAGCCCGTTACCGTTTCGGTTCATCATAGCGATGAAAGCGGCACGACCCTGGCTATGGAGCTTTATGAAGGGCGCAACCGCCAGATCAGAAAGATGTGTGAACAGGCAAATTTGACCGTCAAGCGCCTGAACCGCGTCGGTATCGGAAAGCTTCGTCTAAACGGTCTTGCAGTCGGTAAATGGCGCGCACTGACCGACGAGGAGCTTCGTTACATTAAGAAAGCAAGCGGTCTCTGCCGCAAATAAGGAGAGAAAATGCTTAAGATCACTCCCATTCAGTCAAAAGAGGAGCAGGCGACCCTTTGCGGCGTTTGCAATATCGAGTACGATCCCGAATGCCTTGCCTACCGAGCCTACGATGACGATCGCTTTCTCGGGATGACGCAGTTCAGATTCGGAAAGAAGCACGGGATCATCAAAAACATCGTCCCTGCCCCCGGAGTCGAGGATTTTGAGGCAATGTTCATCATGGGACGAGCAACGATGGATTTCATTGACCGTATCGGGGCGCACACCTGTATCTGCCCTGCCGATGCAGGCGACAGACGCCTTCTCATCTCAATCGGCTTTCGAGATACCGGCGATGGCACGATGAACGCCGATATGACGAATATGTTCTCGGGTCATTGCGGCGGACATACTGTCAAGAATCCGACGAAAAGCTAAAAAAGGGGCTCCTTCTTTTCGGCATAACCGAACGAAAAACAAAGAAAATAGGTGCTACGCGTAGGCGTGGCACCTGTCTTTTTCTTTGCATATCCTGTTTTTTAAGGTGGAAAAC
>JAFYMH010000125.1 GCA_017556685.1 Clostridia bacterium
ACCGCCCGCCTTCTGCACCTCGGCGATGACGTGCAGAGCAAGGGTCGTTTTACCCGAGGACTCGGGGCCGTAGATCTCGGTGATCCTTCCCTTCGGAATACCGCCGATGCCAAGCGCGAGATCGAGCGTGAGTGAGCCTGTCGGCACCGCGCTGACGTTCATGCTTGCACTCTCGCCAAGCCGCATGATCGCGCCCTTTCCGCAATCGCGCTCAATGCGCGAGATAACCGTTTCGAGCGCCGCCTTGCGATCGCCCTTGACCTCCTCGGTCTTGGATGCCGCAGTTTTCTTGCTTGCCATAATTTTTTCTCCTTATCTCGTTTCTGTAGCTTAATGATAGCACAGGGACTGTCCAATAAAACGGACTAATTAAAGCGTGATGCGAACCGCGCCGCGCGCGCGGATCGAAAGGCGCATCGCCGCGCCATCCCCGAATACCGAGTTCATCACGGCGACGTAATCCTCGGAAAGCTCTCTCTTGACGAACGCCTGGATCGTTCCCGCAAAGCCTCCGCCGTGCACGCGCCAGGCGCAGCCCTTGCCCGCAAGCACGCCCTCGGTCAGAGCAAGCGCAAGCGAAAGCCCCTGCTCGCCGACGTTCTTGGTGGTATAGACGTTCTGCAGATACTTGAAGCTCGAATCGCCCGAGGCAAGCACGCCGCAAAGGAAATCCGAGATCTGTCCCTTCCGAAGCGCCTCGCCCTGCGCCTTAACGCGCTCGTTCTCGCGCACGAAATGCAGGGCGCGAAGAAGTGCGCGGTCGCCTGCCGCCACGCGGAGAAGCGGAGCGTTCTGCAAAAGCTCGCCCTCGGTTACGCCGCGAAGCACCTCACGGCCGAAATAGGAGGCGATCGCCTTCATCTCGGCAGGCACCGAGGCGTAATCCTCGTTGAGATCGGCGTGGTTTCCGCCGGTATTGACGATAACGAGATCGTATCCCGCGTCGGTCAGAGAGAAGTCGATCGGCTCAATGATCGGCTCCGACGGATCGGCAAAGTCGATGGCAACAAATCCACCGACGGCGCACGCCATCTGATCCATCAGTCCGCTCGGCTTACCGAAATAGACGTTCTCGGCGTACTGCGCGATCTTGGCAAGCTCTGCATTCTCGACGCGCCCGTCGCAGTAAAGATGATTTAGGATATTTCCGATCATGACCTCAAAGGCGGCGGAGGACGAGATGCCCGAGCCCTTAAGGACCTCGGTGGTGGTGTAGGCAATAAAGCCCCCGAGGGTCTCGCCGCGGCGCGCAAGCCCGTTTGCCACGCCCGCGATCAGAGCTGCAGAGGAGTAGTTTGCGTATGCATCGGGATCCCCGCTCTCGCTGAGAACGACGGTATCCTCGGGATACCCCTCGCTTTTCAGGCGGATGATGCCGTCGTCGGTTTTTGCGGCAACGGCGATGATATCGCGGTCGATCGCGCCGGCAAGAACGGCGCCTCGGTTATGGTCGGTATGGTTTCCCGAAAGCTCGCTTCTGCCGGGGACCGAGAAGAGCTCGATCTCATGCTCCTGTCCGTAAAGCTCGGTGAAACGGGTAACGGCGTCGGCATAGCGACGGGTCTGTGCCTCAACGTCCCTGTAAAGATCGGCGTGGCGCGAGAGCGCACCGCTTGACAGAAGCTCGAGAATCTGTTTTGCTTTCATTTGGTCATATCCTTTCTTTCTTCGCTTGACATTCTGTTATCGTTTTTGAGAAACGCCGTGATCTCGGGGAGAAGAAGCTCGGCAAGCTCCTCTCTCGTCCTTGGCACGCCCCCCTCGTCCACCTCAACGAAGCGCACGCCTTCGGTACGTCGAAACCATGTCATCTGGCGCTTGGCATAGCGCCGCGTGGCGCTCTTGATGCTCTCCACCGCCTCGGAGAGCGAAATTTTTCCATCGAGATACGGTATCAGCTGGCGGTATCCGATCGCCTGCTCGGCGCTTTGCCCCTCGGCAAGATAGCCGTCGCGGCAGAGCCTCTCGACCTCCGAAAGCAGGCCCCTTTCCATCATGCGGTCGACCCGACGGTTGATGCGATCGGCAAGCAGGGCTCGGTCGCGGTAGCAGAGGCAGAAAACGAGAAGCTCGACGAGATGCCCCGAGCGCCTGCTCTCTGCGTCAAGGCGGCTTTTGGGAACCCCCGTCAGATGGATGAGCTCAAGGGCGCGGACGACGCGCCGAAGATTGTTCACATGGATCTGCTCGGCGCTCTCGGGGTCAAGCTCGGCAAGCCTTGTGTGAAGCCTCGCTGCGCCCCCCTCGGTATTCGCCTCGGCAAGAAGCGAGGCGCGATAGGCCTCGTCTGCCCCCGGGGCGTTCTGATGGCGAGCATCCCGAAGCGCCTCGAGATAAAGACCCGTTCCTCCGCAAACGATCGGAACGGCACC
Source organism: Clostridia bacterium (assembly GCA_017556685.1). Lineage (GTDB taxonomy): Bacteria > Bacillota > Clostridia > Oscillospirales > CAG-272 > UBA1740. Next base: position 2,373 of record JAFYMH010000125.1, read on the forward strand.
GCGCGAGAGCACCCCCGAGATCGCCTCACGCCCGAGGACTCCGTACTCGGCGGCAGAAAAGGGGACGTCGGGATCAACGAGGTCGATCAGATGATGGGGGATCCCCTCCCTCTCGTCCTCGCTCGGCTTGGCGGTTCCGACGTCAAGGCGGCGGTAGACCTGCATCGAGTCGCAGGAAACGATCTCGCCGCCAAGTCGGTGCGCAAGCGCAAGCGCAAGATCGCTTTTCCCCGAGGCGGTCGGTCCGACGATCGCAATCGCCCTCATCGGATCACCTCCCGAAGATAGGATACGAGGTCCGAGAAGAACTCGGCTCGGTTGGTTTCATGATGCAGATCGTGCCTTGCCCCCGCATAGAGGCGAAGGGTGAGATTCTGCATTCCCTTTCGCGCAAGCGAGGCGGCAACGCGGCAAACGCCCCGTCCGTACGCGCCGACGGGATCCTCGGCGCCCGAGGCGAGCAGGATCGGAAGCTGCCTTGGAAGCGCTCGGAACCACGCGCGTCGATTGACCTCGCCGAGCATCGAAAAAAGCTCGCGGTAGGCGGATACGGTAAAGATAAAATGGCAAAGAGGGTCTGCCGCAACCTCGCGCCGACATCCTTCGTCGCGGGTCAGCCATGCAAGATGCGACCCCTCACAGCGAACGCGGGAGAGATAGCCTCGGAAGGTCAGTTTGGCAAGCGTCATGCTCCGATACCGCCGTCCCCTAAATAGGGTCAGAAGATCGGCAAGAAGCTTTCCGAAGGGGAGGGCGGGATTTTTCCCGCTCGTGCCTAGAAGCACGAGCGCGGTGAGCTCGCTCGGATATCTCGCGGCATAGGCTCTTGCGAGAAAGGAGCCCATGCTATGCCCGACGAGCACGAGCGGAAGCGCGCCAAAGCGCTGTTTTGCAAGCCGACTCATCTCATGAAGATCCGAAACGAGATCCCGTCTTGCACCGCGCCGCCCAAAGTGCCCGAATGCAGTCTCGTTTTCCGCCGTCTCCCCATGCCCGATATGGTCGTTTCCGACGACGGCAAAGCCGGCATCGACAAGCGCAGAGATCAGCTCCTCGTAATGTCCAATGCGGTCGATCATGCCGTGCGAAAGCTGCACGATTGCCTTTGCCTGTCCCTCGGGGGCGAAGAAATACCCCTTGACCGTAACGCCATGCGCGGCAGACGGATAGGTGATCGTTTCCTTTTTCAGCATAGGCTTACGGTCTTGCCACCTCACTGAGGAAGGAAACGACCTCCTCGCGGGTCGGAAGCGATTTCGAGGCGCCGACCTTCGTGACGGTCAGAGCGCCGACGGCGTTTGCAAAGCGAACGGCGGTCAGAATATCACTGCAGCCTCCCTCGCAGTAGGCAACGGCGAGCGCCGCCGTAAAGGCGTCTCCTGCCGCCGTCGTATCGAGCGCGCGGACGTTGTAGGACGGAACCATATGGCAAAGCCGTCCGTCAAAGATGAAGGCACCGCGCGCACCGAGCTTAATGACGTAATATTTCGCCTTGACCATGCGGGAAAGCGCGAGCGCCGCACGCATGCAGGACTCCGAGCCGGTCGGGACGATCCCCGTATAGATCTCGGTTTCGATCTCGTTCGGGGAAAAGATCTCAAGGGTCGGAAATTCTCTAAAGGAGATGGTTCTGTCGGCAGGTGCGGCATCGAGGATCACGGGGATCCCGCGCGCCGCCGCCATCTTTGCCGCCTCAAGCGTCACCTCAAAGGGGGTCTCAAGCTGCAGGCAGAGCGCATCGGGGCGCGAGGCGATCGCCTCAGCGGCATCCTCGACCGAAAGCGTTCGGTTGGCTCCGGGATACACGACGATGCGGTTCGCTCCGTTTGCCTCAAGCAGGATCGCCGCCATGCCGGTATTGGTGGTGCGATCGACCTTGACGTATCGGGTGTTGACCTTATATTCGGTGTAGGTGTCGAAAAGGCTCTTGCCGTTGGCGTCAGCCCCAAGCCTGGCGCAGAGCATTGAATCGGCTCCGAGCTTAGCGGCGGCAACGGCGCAGTTCGCGCCCTTTCCCCCCGCGATATGTACCATCGCGCCGTTTGGGTCAAGCAGGGTCTCGCCCGCCATCGGAACGCGCGTCATACGCAGGACCATGTCCATGTTGGCACTGCCAACCGTCAGAAGCTTTACCTGCTTCATCACTCATCCTCTCCTTCTCTGAAGAAGCCGTAGGAAGACTCGTTATCATCGGCATCCTCATCCTTCGATGCGGCGGGGCTCCAAAGCGTCCCCGAAAAGCTGTCTTCTTCCTCCTCGAGGTCTTCTTCCTCCTCGATCCCGTCTTCTTCCGGTGCCTCTTCGGTGCTCTCGAAAATCGGCGATGGCTCGCCCTGGCTTTCGTCCTCGCCCTGCATCACGTAGAGCGAATCGAGCACGTCGTCGAGATCAAAGGGAATCTCCTCAAGCGGCAGATCCTCAAGCGACGGCTCGGCATCCTCCTCGGCGTCCTCGGGGTTCTCTTCTTCGGGGATTTCCTCTTCGGGGATTTCTTCCTCGAGGATTTCTTCCTCAAGGATTTCTTCCTCAAGGATTTCCTCTTCGGGGAGCTCTTCCTCAAGGATTTCTTCCTCAAGGATTTCCTCTTCGGGGAGCTCTTCCTCAAGGATTTCTTCCTCGAGGATTTCCTCTTCGGGGATTTCTTCCTCAAGGATTTCCTCTTCAAGGATCTCTTCTTCGGGAATTTCCTCTTCGATCATTTCTTCCTCGAGGATTTCCTCTTCGAGGATTTCTTCCTCAAGGATTTCCTCTTCGAGGATTTCTTCCTCGACGATCTCTTCTTCGGGGATTTCCTCTTCGGGGATCTCTTCTTCGACGATCTCTTCTTCGGGAATCTCTTCTTCGAGGATCTCTTCTTCAGCAGCTTCCTCTTCGACGGTTTCCTTAGTGGGAATATCCTGCCGAGGTGTCCTCTGCTCGACAAACTCCTCGGCGCCCGAAAGGATCGCATCGGGGACGGCAAAGGTCAGGGTCTCGCCATCAGACGGCTCGCTCGGAGTCCCCTGCTCGCTTTGGAGCGCCTTGTCCGACGCAAGCGCCAGCGCCGCCTCTGCCTCTGCACGAAGCTTTTCCATCTTAATATGCCTATACTTGCGGTCGACCTCGCGGGCGATGGTCGATTCGCGGCTTCGGCAGGTAAAGATCAGGCTCTGCACGCCCTCGTCCGCAAGGGTACGGAGCGCGCGCATCGTGCAGGTAGCGCGGAAGTTATCCTGATGGGCAAAGCTCTCGTCAAAGACGAGCGGCGGAGCCTCTCTGTAAAGCAGATCGATGTAAGCAAGGCGAAGCGCGATATAGGCAAGGTCGCGCGTTCCTCCACTGAGGTATTCGACCGAGCGGCGCTCCTGACCTCTGGCAAAATCGAGCATCAGGCTCTCGGAAACGCCGACCTCGTCGTATTTTCCGTCGGTCATCGAGGTCATCAGACGGCGCGCATATTCCGAAAGTCGGGGCGTGATCTCCCGACGAAGGTTCTCCTCAGCTCCGCTGACCGCCTCGTAGGCAAGGCTCAGCGCCTGCTGAAGCTCTCTCATTTCGCTGATCTCCCCCGAAAGGATACGGATCCGCTCGTCAAGCTCTGCAGGGTTGGTTGCGGCGGCGCGCAGACCTCCGATCTCGTCTCTCAGGTTGGTCTGCTCGCGCCGAGTGGCCTCAAGCTGCTCTGTGCGCTCGCGGATCCCCTCAAGGATCTGCTCGTAGGACATATCGCAAAGCGACTCGCGAAGCTCGGGCGAAAGCGACTCGCGAAGCTCCTGCTCGTTCTCGTCGTCAAGCCGTCCGCGAAGGGCAGCGATCTCTTCGCGCATCGCCTGCTTTTTCAGCTCGTATTCCCTTACCTCGGCAAGAACCGAGTCGATCTCGGAGAGCATCGCGTCGATGACGGCGCCGACCCCAACCTCGGGCAGAGAACCGCCCCAACGCCCGACCGAATCGGAAAGCGAGGCGTACGCGGCAAGATAGGTTCGCCTCGCGCGCTCGATCTGCTCCTCGGCACGGTGTAGCGCGCGTGCGCGGACGCTCGTTGCCTCTCTGACCTCATCGATGCGGCCAAGGAAGGTCAAAAGCTCCCGCGGTCCGCTGAAGCGAAAATCGACCGCGTATTCCCTTGCGCGGCGGCGTCTTGCAAGCGCAGGAAAGATCGCGCCGACTCCGAGCCCGAAAAGGACGGCGGCGGATACTGCCATGGGGGTCATCGGCAGAGCGGTTGCCGCGCCGAGCACCAGTAGCAGAGCAGAAAGCACGAAAAGGGTCACGGCACCGGCAAGGAAGGCAACGGCGTTTCGGCAGATTGCCAAAAGCCCTGCACGCACCTTTGCCTCTCCGCCGTGCCGATCGATGCGAAGGACGGCGGCCTCCCTTTCATGATGCCTCTCGCTTTCCTCGCGAAGGGTCACAAGCTCCTCCTCTGCCGTCTTGTACGCGGCGTAGGAATCGCCCGCAACGCGGCGGTTGATCGCAAGCTCGGTGCGATAGGAGGCGTCGGGGAAAAAGCCGCACCGGGTATGCCCGAGGCGGAACTCGACCTCCTCCCCGTCAAGGAGCTGCGACTCGCGCTCCAGGGTATGCAGCTTATCGAAATGGTTGATCACGGCAACCGTCTTGAAGCTGCCCTTTAGCTTCTCAAGCTTAAAGAGCTCC